>CAYUBS010000011.1:0-42327 GCA_964443145.1 uncultured Wenzhouxiangellaceae bacterium
GTCCCGCAACGTGCTTCCTGGTACAGGCCGGGGTTGGCCATGTTGCCCAGGTTGCCGTGCAACTCTTCCCGCAGCCGGAACATCAGCCGGTCGTAGTCCTTTTGCTTTCGCAGTTTTCGCAGAATCGCGGCGCGTGAAGCAAGCAGCCGATAATCGTATTGTTCAGATTCCTTCTCAAGCCGCCACAAGTCTCGACCTTCCATGCGATCCAGTTCTCCGGCGGCGGCGTACCATTCATCGTAGGTCTGCGCGTTATGCAGTGTTTTTTCGTAGTGTCTGTAGTTATTCATGGAATGAGGGTAACAGCCGGAATTTTTGATTTCCTTGCCCAGGGTCAGGTCGATCGGTCAGGATACTGCATCTGGAGATATGATGAATACATGAATCAGGAGGAGTTGAGGTGGTGACAAGAAGAGAATTACTGACGATTACAGCGGGTGCCCTGGCCGTTCAGGCCAGCGGACTGGCAGCTGTCATGCCCGCCACGCGACCGCTGGATATCCTGTTCCTGGGGGGCACGGGGTTCCTGGGCCCGCATCAGATCAACTACGCCGTAGCGCGGGGGCACCGGGTGACGATGTTCAACCGGGGCTCAAACTCCGGGATGTACGGGGATGAAGTGGAGGAACTGGTCGGTAACAGGGACAGTAAAATCGATGATGGTCTCGCGGTGCTGGAAGGTGATCGTAGCTGGGATGTCGTTGTCGATAATTCCGGTTACGTGCCGCGCCATGTCCGGGACAGCGCCGAGTTGTTGAAGGACCGTTGTAAACGTTACATCTATGTATCAACGGTTGCTGTTTACGATTTCGACGTCGCCACTGTGTTTCCCGAATCTGCAAAGCTGGCAGAGCTCAACGACCCTTCTGTCGAGGAAGTGACAGGCGAAACCTACGGGCCGTTAAAAGCAGAGTGTGACCGGATTGCCAGAAGCATCCTGGGCGAAGCGTGCACCGTGGTGCGTCCTACTTATATTGTCGGGCCAGGCGATCATACCGACCGGTTTACCTATTACGTTGCCCGGGTCGCCGAGGGCGGGGATGTGCTGGCACCCGCCGGACCGGAGCGGGAATCCCAGTGGGTGGATGCCCGTGACTTGTGTCCGTGGATTGTCACCCTGGCGGAGAACAATACACCGGGTATATTCAACGCAGCCGGGCCGGCTTCCCCGGTAAATCGTGCCGGGCTGATGTGGGGCCTGCGGGCGCTGACCGCAGAGCCGGTTAATTTCTTCTGGCCGGATGATAATTTACTGGAAGAGCTGGAAATCACCATGCCGATGATGGAACCGGGTAGCGAACATTTCGTGAATACGGCGTCGATGGCAGCGGGCCTCAACTACCGGTCGCTTGCGGACACGGCTAGCGGCACGCTCGAGTGGTGGCAATCCCAGGATGCTGAGCGGCGGGCCAGCCCGCGGCGCTGGCCGACTCCGGAACAGGAAAAAGCAGCCATTGCTCGTTTAAGAGAGGGCGGGGCACAGGGCTAGAGCCTGAAAGTGTCTCAGTTTATAGCTTGAGGTTATACTTGGGCGGTATCTTTGGGCTGGGCATCGTGCGTCTGCGTCATATCGAAGTATTTCAGGCAGTATATTCCAGCGGTTCGGTCACCCGGGCCGCCGAAATACTCAGCGTGTCCCAGCCCTCGGTCAGTAAAGTGCTGGCCCATGCTGAGCAGCAGTTGGGGTACGCGTTGTTCGACCGGGTCAGGGGCACACTGGTGCCAACCCCGGAAGCCCATCAGCTTTATTCCCACGTCCTCAACGTCAATCAAAGTGTGGATCGATTGCGTCACGTGGCCGAGAACCTGCGGGCAGCCGAGCGGGGCAGGGTCCGAATCGCTGCAATACCCGCTTTCGGTATAGATATTTTGCCAAAGGCGATCGCCTCCTACCGTGAACTACACAGTGACACCGTTTTTACCGTCGAAACGCTCCACCACGATGAATTGGCCAGCGCCTTACTGGAATCACGGCTGGACGTGGGGCTGGCCTTTGACCCGGAGAGCATCCCCGGTATTGCGGGGGACGTGCTTGGGTACGGCAATTTCGTCGTTTTGACGCCACCCGGTATGGAGTTTGGCGGTAAAACGGAATTGTCTATAGAGGACCTGGTTGGCCACAGCTTTATCAACCTCGACAAGCGCGGGCCGTTGGGGCGCTTGCTGTCCGCGCGCATCGAGTCCAGCGGTGTAATCATGGATACGGTGGCTTACGCCGAGACCTACCAGGTCGCCAAGGCACTGGTCGCTTACGGCGTAGGGGTGACAATCACCGATGAAATCACTGCAAACTCCAGCGGTCATGATGAAGTTCGTGCGTGGCCACTGGTGCCCGAACTGAAATTCAAAATCGCTGCCTTACGGCTCGAAGAAGTACCGATGTCCATGGTCTGCAGGCGGTTTGTGGATCATCTGGTGGAGTGTCTCGGGGAATTCCTGCAATAGTGCTGGTATAGCTTTTGGTTATGGGTTGGTAAATATTACTCATTAGGTTTGCTGGAATGGGCTGATATAAGATCAATAGTTCTTAACATTTCCTTAACGGTAGAACAGCCGCGCGCGTGACGGTCAATCATCAACAAATACTGCAATCAGCCATTGAGGCCGGATACCTGGATGATGAGCAGGCGCTCGCAGCTTTTGTAGATACCACCAGTCTGTCCTCTACGGTTTCTTCACTACGGCAAGCGTTTCCCGCCCACTTCACCCATACTTTCGCAGCCAAGGCGAATACCATGAGCAGCGCCTTATCGCTGGTTAATGAGCTGGGTATGGGCTGTGAAGTCGCCAGTCCGGGTGAACTTGAGCAGGCACTGCGGGCCGGGTTCGAGGCGTCCAGCATTGTTTACGACGAGCCCGTCAAAACCATACGCATATTGCGCAAGGTGCTGGAACAGGGCATCGGCCTGAACATCGACAATTTCCAGGAATATGAACGAGTCCAGTCGCTGCTGTGCGGTATCGACAGCACCTCACGGATCGGTTTTCGTATTAATCCCCAGGTTGGCGCCGGCAGTATTACTGCAATGAGCACTGCGACTTCAACTTCGAAGTTTGGTGTCGCGCTGGAGGATGAAGGTAATCGCGGGTCCATCATTAACTGTTATCGCAACAGTCCCTGGCTGACATCCTTGCATACGCACGTGGGTTCACAGGGTTGCGGCCTTGAGTTGATGCTTGCCGGCATTCGTAAAACGGTGGATCTGGCCGAAGAAATCAATGCTGCAATCGGATCTCAGCAGGTTGAATTGATTGATATTGGCGGAGGCTTGCCGGTCAACTTCGACAGTAACAAGGTGAAGCCGACATTTGCCGACTATGCCGAAGCAATGCGGGCTGCCATTCCAGAGCTTTTCTCCGGTGAATATGTCGCTATGACTGAATTTGGCCGGACCATCTTTGCGAAGAACGGTTTTATTGCAACCCGGATCGAATACACCAAGAACTCAGGGGGTCGCCAGATAGCCCTGTCGCACGCCGGCGGGCAAATAGCGACCCGCACCGTATTTATGCCTGAACATTGGAAAATCCGCCTGTCGGTTTTCGATTCTGCCGGGCAGGCCAAGACTGGACCCGAAGTGGAACAGGATGTGGCCGGGCCGTTGTGCTTTGCGGGAGACATGATCGGAACCGGCCGCCTTTTGCCGCTGATCGAGCCGGGCGACTATGTCGTGCTGCACGACACCGGCGCGTACTACTTTTCCAACCCATTTTATTACAACGCTTTAGCCGCACCAGCGGTCTATGGCGTGGATGTTTCGAAGGACGATTCAATGAGTTTCGCTGTCTGGAGACGAGCCCAGACAATGGATGATATGCTGGCCGTTATCGGCTAGTTGGCACGGGCCGTATGTTATGTGGGGCAACAAGATAAATTCACCGGCAAACGGGGATTTCGAGGAGCGTTTGAGATGAGAAGACTTTCCAACTTCAGGCTGATGCAATTGGCGACGTTGGCACTATTGTGCTCGCCATTGGCATTCGCACAGTCTGGGACATACGAGACCGATGAAGATGAATACGGCGAGGTGACCGAGATCGAGGAAGTCATAGTGACCGGTTCACAAATTAAGGGCGCAGCGATCAGTGATGCGCTGTCGGTCTCCGTAATCACTGCTGCGGATATCGATGCAATGGGCCTGGAATCCGGTGACGAGCTACTGGACGCCATGCCGGAGCAGGGTCAGAACTTCTTCAACGAAGCTGAAAACATCAGCGGCGGGGTCAACTCTGCCCGCGGCGATATCGGCGCATTCAACCTCAGGAATATCGGCACCGGCAACACGCTGGTCTTGATGAACGGACGCCGCGTGGTGAATTCTGCCAGCTACCAGACCGAAGAGGTCGGCGGCAGTTTCGTTCCGGTAAACACCGCGAATTCAGCCACTATCCCGGTATTTGGCGTTGAGCGCCTCGAAGTCCTGCGCGATGGCGCCTCGGCCATCTACGGCGCCGACGCTGTGGCGGGCGTGGTCAACACCGTGATGAAAAATAACTATGAAGGACTGACCATCCGTGGCCGCTGGACCACTTTCGACGAAATCCCACGTGATGATATCAGTGCGACGATTGAGTGGGGCAGCCTGTTCAATGAAGGCATGACCAAAGTGGGCGTGTTCGCAAACTACCTGCACCGTGACCGCGTTAACTCGCAGGACGACCCGAGGTGGTCTAACGCAGATCTTCGCGACCGGGTTCCTGAAGACTCACCCTGGTTCGGCAACACGAGGTTTCGTAATGACAGTGCCAATTCGAACTGGGGTCAGTACGACCTCCGCAAGAGCATGAGTGGCGACCCGTACGGCCTGGTGGCCCGGGATATCGTTACCAGTAGTGGTGATTTTGAAACCTACCCGGTTGATGACGAACGCTGTGAAGGCGGCTACATCATTGCCGACAATGTTTGCGGCCACGCTGACGGGCAGGGCACCTATCGCTACAACCTGAATGAAAACCGTGATTTGAGTTCACGGCTGAAACGTTACAACATCTACTCTTACCTGAACCACGATTTTGATAATGGTATGGAGTTCTATAGCGAGTTGTCCTACTACCATTCCGATACCAACCTGACCCGGCAACCTTCGTCTTCTTTTTCATCGGTCAAGTTGAGCATTGCACCGGATAACTACTACAACCCCCTGGGTCCGTGTGGTTCTCCCAACCGGTTGTCTGACGAGGTAATAGGTCCGGATGTGCCCTGTGAAGGCCTGGAAATGATCGTCGATAACTACCGGCTTGCCGAGGTTCCCCGGATCGTTGACACCACGGGTAAGGTATTCCGTATTCTCGCCGGCCTGCGTGGCACCATCGGCACCGAGTGGGACTATGATTCCGCGCTCATCTACTCGAAAGCCAAGCGCAATGACGTGACCCACAACCGGGTATCCAATACGCTTTTGCAGGAAGCCATGAATGACACCACTGCTGCGGCCTATAACCACTTCGGTGGCGGCGTGAACACGAATATCGAGCGCGCCCTGATCGATGTGCGCAGAGACAGCAAAACCGATCTGAAACTGATCGATTTTAAACTCTCCAACGCATTTTTGTTCGAAATCTGGGGCGGCCCGGTTGGATTTCTCGCCGGTGCTGAATACCGAAAAGAATCCTTCAGTGATGATCGTGATGACCGACTGGACGGAACGGTCGTGTTTGAAAATTGGAACGGCGGCACCTACCCGTTCGTCTCTGATGTCGTCAATTCAAGCCCGACGCCTGATAACCGCGGCAGCCGGCATGTGACTTCGCTGTTTACAGAGTTCGCCCTGCCGTTGCACGAGACCCTGGATGTACAGGCCGCCGTTCGTTATGAGAATTTCTCTGATGTGGGCAGTACCTGGGTACCGAAAATTGCCTTTGGTTGGCGTCCAACCGACTGGGTGATGTTAAGAGGTTCCTGGTCGCAGGCATTCCGCGCCCCCAACCTGGTGACCGTCAATGAATCCCTGGTGGTACGGAACAACACCAGAACTGACTATACCTGTCAGTACGCTGCCGACTACGGTGGAGATCCCGATCAGGACACGCTGGATTGCAGAAATACGATCCAGCGCCGGGCAAGCGGCAGTAAAGACCTGAAGGCGGAAAAATCTGACAACACGTCTATTGGTATCGTGTTGAACCCGCTTGATAACCTGACGTTTACTTTTGATTACTGGACAATCAAGAAGAAAGATACCATCGGCCTGTTCGGTGAAGAAAATCACACGCTGCTGGACCTGTTAGACCGGATCGAAGCCGGAACAGGCAGTTGTGCCGGTGTGGGTAACCCCCTGTTGGGTCGCAACGAAGTGGATGATGAAGACATCCCGTTTTATGAAGCGGCCGGCATCTGCCCTGCAGGTGATCTTGACTACGTAAGCGATATCTACCAGAACCTGGATACACGTAAGGTCCAGGGTTACGATTTCGGTGTTTACTACGACCTGGATACAGAGTATGGCGACTGGACAGCTACCTTCGTAGGTACGGTTTACAAAAAATATGAACAGGATCCCGGTCTGGCTGCGCAAGCACTCCTCGATGCACAGACTGCTGGAATAATTCCTGAGAATTACCCGGTCACTGGTTTTGCCAACCTGATGCGTATGGACGGCAACCAACAGAGAAAAATGAACGCTCGTCTGCGTTGGAGGAAAAACGGCTGGGGCGCTTCAGTTGCCTGGTTCTATCTGAGCAATTTCTACCAGAGCTCACTGACCCTGGCGGATGACACGCATTACGTCATTCCTTCGATGAGTACATGGAACCTCAGCGCAGATTATCGCTTTGACCTGTGGAGCAGTTCCACCCGCGTACGTGTGGGCATCAACAACGTGGGCAATGAACGTGCTCCGTTGGCAGATCGCTATTTCGGATACATCTCCGATGCGCACAGGGATTATGGACGTGCCTACTATATCGACCTCCAGATGTCCTGGTAGTCGACACTTGAACAGACAGGGGAGCAGTTGCTCCCCGGTTTCTTTATAAGCGGGAAAATGAAAAACCTGCAAGCCGATTCAGTACCAAGACTGCAACGGGTTGGAATCTACCTGGGCCCGGCAGTAGCCATTCTGATGTTGATCATCGGGCCGCAGAGCACCTTGAGCCCGGAGGCCTGGAGTACGGCAGCACTGGGTCTCTGGATGGCCGTGTGGTGGGCCACAGAGGCGACACCGGTCGGTGTTACCGCCTTTATTCCCCTGATTTTTTTCCCTCTGCTGGGCATTACCACGCTGCACAAGGCGGCAGCCCCCTACGCCAATCCCATCCTGTACCTCTACATGGGGGGTTTCCTGATTGCCCTGGCGATGCAACGCTGGGATCTTCATAAGCGCATTGCGCTGGCGCTGTTGACGTTTTCGGGTACCAATGGCCGTTCACTGGTGGGTGGGTTCATGGTGACCGCAGCCCTGTTGTCGATGTGGATGACCAATACATCGACCACTATGATGTTGCTGCCGATCGTGGTATCCGTCATTACCGTGATTGCCGTCACCGTCAAAGACATTGGCGACGACGAGCGCAAAAATTTTGAAATCTGCCTGCTGCTGGGTACCGCCTTTGGCGCTACGATTGGTGGCGTTGCGACACTGGTGGGTACGCCACCCAACGCCTTCCTGGCCGCGTTCCTGACAGAAAACTACGACATCGAGATCAGCTTTGCACGCTGGATGCTGGTCGGCGTACCGGTAACGATTGTTCTGCTACCCATTTGCTGGGTGACCCTGGTTCGCCTTGTCTATCCCATATCATTCGAGACATCGAAGGAAACACGCAAGCTGCTACATTCGATGCGGGAAGACCTGGGGCCAGCCAGCCCGGCCGAGTGGCGTATCGGTATTGTTTTTTCCTTCGTGGTGATCGGCTGGATGACCCGCCCGTGGCTGAGCAAGGTCCTTCCGATTGAAGGTTTGAGTGATCCGGGCATCGTCATGATCGCCGCATTCATCCTGTTTCTGATTCCCAGTGGAAAACGTAACTCACCCCGAATGCTGACCTGGCGGGAAACCCGCGATTTACCCTGGGCCATCCTGATCCTCTTCGGTGGCGGCCTCAGTCTGGCGGCATCAGTCTCTGAAACCGGCCTGGCGCACTGGCTGGGGGCTTCCCTGGTGCCGTTGGGCGCCCTGGGAATCGGCGCCATCGTTGTCGGTGCCGTCGTACTGGTGATCTTTCTGACTGAACTGACCAGCAATCTTGCGACCACGGCGACCTTGTTGCCGGTTCTTGCCGCACTGGCACTGGAACTGGGTGTTGACCCGGTGGTGCTGACGGTGCCGGTGGCGCTTGCGGCCAGTTGTGCCTTCATGCTGCCGGTGGCTACTCCACCAAACGCGATCGTTTACGGTTCCGGGCGCATCACGATTCCACAAATGGCCAAGGCCGGGTTCGTCATGAATGTCGTGGGCATCATCCTGTTGTCGCTTGTAGCACTGTTTCTGGCCCCCATGGTCCTGTCAGACGAAAAAGCACCAGGCAATGAACCTTTGGCAATGATACTGGACCCGGGCAGAATCTCCGGTCAGGGCATTGAGCCCGGGCTGAAGCCTTCTTTGCCGGATTCCAGCATCACCCTCATCATTTCCTCAGCGAAAACAACCGCTGATGATTCGAGTTGCTGGCGGTTGGTATCGTCACCACTTTCATAAGTGACAGCGGGTATCCCGCGGCTCTTGTAAAAGTAATTCTTCGAGTTGGCCTGCTCGGAAACCGGGTTCGCCTCGTGCTTGAAAGGAAAATCCGGCAGCCGCTCGGCAGATGCCCCCAACCACAGTGAAGCAAAATCAACCGGGTCGGTGCTGACCGGTTGTGTGTAGAACAGATCTTCGAAAGTGGAGTGGAAATCCAGCATCAGTTGCAGCTTTCCACCGGTGGCTTCCTGTTGCTCAACCCAGCGAATTACAGCAGTTGATTCAGGCTGAGTGAAAGGCCCCCAGTCCCGGTTGACGTCTACTCCGCCCACGTTGTGGCGCCAGTGGCCGGCGGCGACACCGTCGGGGTTCATCAAGGGAACGATAGCCAGTTTGAACCGCGCGCGGAACTGGCGTGCCAGTTGTGTATCCGCCAGAACTGTGTCGATGAAGGAGCGCATCGCGATGACGCCCGTCACTTCCGGTGGGTGCTGCCGGCCGATCATCAGGACGAACTCGGGGCGGTCCGGCGTTTCTGCGAGTAAAATGGGTCTGCCCTGTGTGCTTTTCCCAACCAGTCGCGTGGTGACATCAGGATGGGATTCCAGGTCGTTCAGCCACTGGTTGTAGAAGGCATCGGTCAGAACCTCCTGGCCGGCAATCCAGACCCGGGCCTGGTCGAGTCTGAGCGTCAGCTGCGCAGAATTGCCATCATCAGCTACTGTCACCTGGTCTTCAGCCAGAGATTCCCAGTGTGTTCCGTCGCGGCTGAGTTTAGGCCAGTAACGTGCGTAGCCATAGCCGTCATGAAACTGCATGCGGATCACCACATCATCACCCGTGCGACCGCTGACACGGAATGCATACCAGGGTGATTTGTTGATGGGGGGTTCATCCTCTGGGAACAGGGTCAAATCGAATTCACCCTCGGCAGAAACCACGCACTCACCCAACTGGCCTCCGTCGAAATGGGCATCGAGCAGTATCGGACCTGATGTGCAGGATTCGCTCCCCACCGGGAGTGGTGGTGTCGCACATCCGCTCAGGGCCAGACCAAGCAGTAATGCACTGATGAGGGGTTTATGCATAATCTATTCTGGTCGGCTTACGGAGAGTCGAATGAAGTCGGAAACGGCTCGCAATGACGGGCGATTTTTTCCTCCATGAGCTGCGGAGACTGCAGGATATCGAAAAACCCCTGCAGAAAAGTGAGCGCCGTATTGATGCTTTTTTTGTCCAGCCCGGGGGTCTCACTAACCAGCGACAGCAGCCTTGTTTTCCGGCTGAGGTAGTATTCAGAAAGGGCAAACCAATCGGAGTTGGGATGGCAATAACCCAGGTAATATCGATCCGTAACTTCGTCGATGCGCAAGCCCGGTGCGGGACCGGCATATTGGGCATTGACCAGTCCACTCATGTCAAAATCAAAAGGCAAAGGTACCTGTGTTCCATCGGCGGCATGTAACAGAATAATATTCCGTTCTTTCGCAATGGACCAGTCCGTATTACCGATCATTAACTGGAACAGTGCCATCAGGTCAGCAGCCCCCAAGTCGAGATTACCGGGGATAAAACTCCCACGGTCTTTCAACTCATAGCCATTGCGTGCCGCTACAGACTTAAAGTGTTCGGTAAAAAAAGCGTAGTTGACGATTTTTCGGTTGGGTTTGTCCGGGTCTATATAGGTGATTCTGACCAGGCGGGCCTCCAGGCTTATGTCCGTGATTTCGTTATACAGAAGGTGGGCAAGGTATTCCTTCAGCAGGTATCTTTCCCAGTCAGATGGACGTTGCCGGGTTTTCGCTGCCTCGATCGATATTCCCTGGCCACAATGAGTGGTCAAGGGCAGCATGGTTTGCCCCTCAAATGGTGTACCGGGTGTTTTGTTCTCATCGAAACGAATGAACAATAACGGCGCGGAACAGTTCTTGCTTAGCGAGCGCCATCCCCCCCTGATAATGACTTCGATCGGGACCGAACCTACCGAACCCATTCCATCAACGTATTCGAGCACGGTGGGTGTGTAATCGCAGTTCGGGTCCTCACGCGGGCGGCACAGCGTTTTGAAGTCCAGTGGCATGGAGATTTCCAGCACTTCATGACTGGAAAACAGCGGTGCATCTGCACGCGCATCCACGCAAAGAATTGCCAGGAAGCTCCAGCAGATCAGCAGGCGTAAAAACAAACCCGTTCAGGCCCCGTAACGGGCTTTCGCCTCGATACGACGTTTGTGCAACAGGGGTTCGGTGTATCCGCTGGGTTGTTCACGGCCCAGGAAGACCAGGTCGCAGGCAGCCTGGAAAGCAATATTATCGTCAAAGCCGGGCGCCATGTTGCGGTACAAAGGGTCTCCGCCGTTTTGTTCATCAACGACGCTAGCCATCCGCTGCAGCGTTTCCATGACTTGTTCTTTGGAGCAGATGCCGTGGTACAGCCAGTTACAGATATGCTGGCTGGATATGCGCAACGTAGCGCGATCTTCCATCAGGCCTACGTGGTTGATGTCGGGGACCTTTGAGCAACCTACCCCCTGGTCAATCCAGCGCACGACATAACCGAGAATTCCCTGGGCATTGTTGTCCAGCTCGGCCTGAATCTCTTCGGCCGAAAGCTGACGGTCTTCCAGCAGCGGCGGTGTCAGAATGTCATCCAGGCTGGCGCGCCCGCGTGACATCAGTTCTTCCTGACGATTGCTGACGTTATAACGCAGGTAGTGTGTTGCATGCAGCGTGGCAGCAGTGGGTGAGGGCACCCAGGCGCAGTTAGCTCCTGCCTCGAGGTGCGCCATTTTCGATTCCACCATGGCTTTCATTTCATCGGGCATAGCCCACATGCCCTTGCCGATCTGTGCCTTTCCATGGAAGCCGCATTCCAGGCCGATATCGACATTCCAGTCTTCGTAAGCAAAGATCCAGGGGCGGGTCTTGATGACGTCTTTTGGGAGTACAGGGCCGGCATCCATGCTGGTGAATATTTCATCACCTGTCCGGTCCAGGAAGCCGGTGTTGATGAACACAATTCGTCCGCTAACCGCCCGGATGCACTCTTTCAGGTTTACCGTGGTGCGCCGTTCTTCGTCCATAACACCGACTTTTATGGTATGCCGTTTCAGCCCGAGGCAGTCTTCGATGCGATTGAACAGTTCATTGGTGAAAGCAGCCTCCTCCGGCCCATGCATCTTGGGTTTGACGATGTAGATACTGCCACTGCGGCTGTTGGGTAGCGTCGTATTGCCGCGAATGTTGTTGATTGAGCAGAGCACGGTAAGCATGCCGTCCAAAAACCCTTCGGGGATCTCGTTGCCTTCGCTGTCCAGGATTGCAGCGGTAGTCATCAGGTGGCCCACGTTGCGTACCAGCATCATGCTGCGGCCATGGAGCTTGATGGTCTCCCCACCCGGAGCGGTGTAGACCCGGTCCGGATTGAGGCGGCGGGTTATTATCTTGCCGGCTTTTTCAAACGAATCCGACAGGTCACCCTTCATCAGTCCCAGCCAGTTGCGGTATACGTTGACCTTGTCAGCGGCATCGACAGCGGCAACCGAGTCTTCGCAATCCTGGATGGTGGTTAGCGCGGACTCCAGGATGACATCTTTCATGCCGGAGGATGACATGCTGCCTACCGGGTGACTGGCGTCGATTTGCAGTTCGATATGCAAACCGTTGCTACGCAGCAGGATGAGCTCAGCGTTTCCCTTCTGGGCAAACCCGGCAAATTGCTCCGGACGTGCCAGGCAGGAATTGCTTCCGTCCTTCAAAGTGACGACCAGGCTGGCGGTGGCAGCAGAATTATCGACAAGGTAATCGGTGACATCGATGTGTTTTCCCGCTGTCAGCGGGGCCACATCATCCAGCAACGCGGCCGCGGTCTCTATCACCTTGCGGCCGCGGACCGGGTTAAAGCTCGAGCCTTTTTCACAGCCGTCGTCCTCGGAAAGAACATCGGTACCGTAATAGGCGTCGTAGAGGCTGCCCCAGCGTGCATTGGCAGCGTTGAGGGCATAGCGGGCATTGCCCACCGGCACCACCAGCTGCGGCCCGGCGATTCGGGAAATTTCAGGGTCGACACCAGAGGTGGTTATCTCGAAGTCCTCACCTTCGGGTATGAGATAGGCAATATCGGTCAGGAATTGCTTGTAAGCCGGGAATTCGATAGCACCGGGGTGGGCCTTGTGCCATTCGTTGAGTTGCGCCTGGATGCGGGTTCGCTTTTCCAACAGGGCCCGGTTTTTTGGTGCCAGATCGGTAATCAGTTTGGCAAAACCCGCCCAAAAATCATTCGAATCAACCCCTGTTCCGGGGATGATTTCCTGGTTAACCAAATCATAAAGTTCCCGTGCAATGGACAAACCATTGCTATCAATCCTCGAGCTCATTTTATTTGCCTGTAAAAGTTATGAGTGGTGGTTGAGTTATCAGTTCTGCTGGCTGGCATAGAAATTCATCAGGGCAGCCAACTCCTCATCGGACAAACTGGTTATTTTTCGTTCCATTGATCCTGGAACGAGGTGCTCACCGGTGGGAACAAATTTCAAAGCGGCTTTCAGGTACGGAACCCACTGGCCGGCGAGCCGCGGCCCGGTACTGGCAACCTGACCGCCCTGTGTGTGGCAGCTTTCGCAGCGTGCCTTATGCAGGGCAGCGCCGGTGGCCACCAGGGAGCGATCGAATTTCTGTTTCGCAGGAACAAAGGGAAGGGCGCGATAGTGCATGCTCAGGGCTGTCATATCTTCGGCAGACAAACCGCCGGAAATTTTACACATATCGGTTTTTGGCCGCGAAGTGTCGCCGTAACGATAGGTGCTTTTAATGCAGGGCCGACCCCAATCCTGGAAAGACTCCAGGGTATCGGCGATGTATTTTTCGCCCTGACCGCCAATGATAGGCATGTCACTGTGGGTAGAAGCACCCTGTGGGCCGTGGCAGCTATCGCACTGAGCCGTCAGCGCTCCCAGGTCGCTTGCAGTGGATGTGCCCGTAACGCCCAATAAAAGGGCCAGCATACTGATTTGTAAACGATTCATAATAGTCCACCCGCGAATAACTGACTTTCCTAATATAAGCGCGCCACCCGGGCGGCACATTGACCCATATCATAACCGGAAGAACCATGATTGTGTGGTTTGCTAGCCCCCGAAATCCAGCGTCCAGAAGTGGTGATACGTGTACCCATTATCCAGATCATGACCGGAACCAATCCCCGCATGGGTGAAATCCGGACTCATAATCAGGGCGCAGTGGCCAGGACTGTCCAGCCACAGGTCCACAACATAAGCCAGGGCACGGTCACCGGAGGAAGCTGCGATGTTCTCTCCAACCGTACCGCCATCCCAGTAAGGAAAGACACGCGAGCCCATCGTGGTCCCGTCAAGCGACGTATGGGCAAAATAACCCTGCCTGGCCATGTCCATGGAGTGCTGGCGGGCGATATCTGCCAAAGAGTCGCTCCAGCTCAGGGGGTCCTGGGCCGGGTACTCCATATCACCACAGCTTCGTGCCTGGCCACGGGCTTCGTTGATCAACGGCAACATGTCCGATAGCAGTTCACCGGTCGTGTTGTCGGGTTCTATATCAACTTCAACCGTGATCGTTACATCGTCAGTATCCGTGGCGCCGTCATCGTCAGTAACGGTCAGGCGCAGACGAATGTCAGCTACGCTATCGGGTGCTGTAAAGGTGACCGCGGAGGTGCCGGCGCCGTTTAGCGAAACTGTCGGTCCGTTGACCTGGGTCCAGGACCAACTCTCTATGGTCCCATCCAGGTCGCTGGCGCTGCCGGTAAGGGTCACGGTTTCGGCACCGCTCACGGTACGGTTTGCGCCGGCGTTTGCCGTCGGCGCTTTGTTGGGTTCAGGGGCCGGTTCCTCAACCGTGATGATGATGTCGTCAGAATCGACTGCGCCCTGGCTATCGGTCACCGTGAGGCGTAGCTGGATGCTGCTAGCGCTGGCTGGCGCCGTGAAGCTCACAGTCCTTCCGCTCGTATTGTGCAACGCCACTGCTGGCCCGGAGACCCGACTCCAGCGCCATGACTGGATGGAGCCGTCAGGGTCGCTGGCGCTGCCTGTGATCGAGACAGCCTGGCCGGTTTCAGCTGTTACATTCGGTCCGGCGTTTGCGACCGGCTTCTGGTTTTCCAGCTCCGCGGCCTCGCGGTGGATTTTGTCGATGAGAAACTGTTGCGAAGCCGTATCCCAGTGGAGTTCAATATCGACTGACTCCCCCTCGACTTCCGCACCTGTGATTACAATACGTCCATGCTCGGGGGTCGTGATGGTAGCACCAGTGGTCCGAACACTCTCAGGATCAACGATGAACTCCGATTTGAAACCCGTGGTGTCAAAAGTGATGTCGGAGCTCTGTTGATCGCCTTCGATGTCCGTCACAACGACCATGAGCGAGTGCTCGCCTTCTGCCAACAGGGAATAATTCCACTTCATTGACCAGCCGGAGTGCTCGGAATCAGGAATATTGGGAAAGGCTGCGGCGACGTCCTGGCGGGTTCCACCATATGGCACCAGTCCCACGCTGGCGCCATCGATAAAGGCCTCCACCGCGATGATTTCGTTGTCACCTACCGCCCAGCCGGAAATCTGCCCGATGCCGGACCGGGTTGAGTCTGCGGTGGGTTCACCGATGGCAAATTGAATTTCAGCCCTGGCGGGCATAGCAACGGCAGCCAGCAATAGCGCTACCGGCAGAATAAGGTTCGACCTGATCATTTTCCACCCTCCTTGATGGGAAACTCGCCTTCCCATGGCGCATGATCTCAGCTTCTTTTTAACATGATTTCCCCAGGTGGAACACCGCTGGGTAGACCAGCGGGGTGGTCAAGACGACGGGCGGTGCTGATAATAGGGTTTTGGGCTGCAGGAATCAGCAAATGAAGCTTTCCTTGTTCGGTGAAAAATTCAGCCGCAACTCGGGCATCGTCGGGTTAATGGACGATCTGGGTTCAGCTCTCGATGACAATCCCGAAATGATCATGATGGGGGGTGGCAATCCGGGACGCCTGCCCGGGGCTGAGGCCCTGTTTCAAAAGCGTCTGGAAGCCATCATGGCTGATCCTGAAAAACGCCACCGGCTGTTCGGGCTCTACCAGTCACCGCGGGGTGACCCGGAATTTCGTCGCGAGGTCGCTGACTGCCTGGCCAGGCAATTTGGCTGGAAACTGAGCGCGGACAATATCGCCATCTCCAATGGTAGCCAGTCTGCCTTTTTTATTCTGCTCAACATGTTTGCCGGCGCTATGCCCGATGGCACGCGGCGGCAGATTCATTTGCCACTGATACCCGAGTATCTTGGCTACGCCGACAGTGGGTTAGGCGAAGAATTTTTCACCGCGACGCGACCCGAAATTGAGCGACTGGACGGACATCTATTCAAGTATCGTGTTGACTTCTCAAGGCTGGAACTGGGGAGCCGGGCCGGCGCAATGTGTTTTTCAAGGCCAACCAACCCGACGGGCAACGTCATGACAGACGACGAAGTGGCCCGCCTGGACGGCATCGCCCGCGAAAACGACATACCACTGATCCTGGATGGGGCATACGGCCTGCCGTTCCCCAATATCATGTTCACCGAGGCATCCCCGCACTGGAATGAGAACACGATCCTGGTACTGAGCCTGTCCAAGCTGGGGCTGCCAGGTGTCCGGACCGGGATCATCGTGGCCAGGGAGGACATTATTCATGCTTACGCCAATGCCAACGGCATCGTCAACCTGGCGTGTGGCAACATCGGGCCGGCCATCGCAACCGAATTGTTCAGGACCGGGGAGATCCTGACGCTCGCCCGGGATCAAATCGCACCTTTTTACCGCCAGAGGGCCGGTGAGGCGGTAGATGGTTTTAAAGACGCACTCGAAGGCTTGCCGTTTCATATCCACAAACCGGAAGGTGCGTTCTTCCTGTGGCTGTGGTTCGAGGGTCTGCCGATCAGCAGCCAGGAACTCTATAAGCGACTGAAAAAACGGGGGGTACTGATCGTGCCCGGTCATCACTGCTTTTTTGGACTCAACGAAGAATGGCCGCACCGGCACGAGTGTATCCGGGTGTCTTACGTACAGGACCCGCAGCAAGTCCGCCGCGGAATCAGGATCATCGCTGAGGAAGTGAAAAAAGCCTACTTGTAGTCGGAAGAAAAAGTGGCCGGCATGATGATTTCGTCTATCCGTGCCAACTGGTCCTCGCTGAGTTCAATGCCGCTGGCTTTTGAATTTTCTTCGATTTGCGCCGCCCGGGTCGCGCCCGTGATGCAGGAAGTCACACCGCTTTTCTGCAGGATCCATGCGAGCGACAACTGGCCGACGGTGCACTCGATTTCCCTGGCGACGACCTCAAGCTGGGTCACGTGTTCAAGCACGTTCTGGTCCGCCGCGAGACCCTTGATCCATTGGTTCTGACGTTCATCACTGGCGCGGCTTTCACGTGGCAATGGCTGGCCGGGTTTGTACTTGCCGGTCAGGATTCCCTGCTCCAGTGGGGAGAAAACTACCTGTCCAATAGCGTGTTCGCGGCATGCCGGCAGAACCTCGACTTCCAGGTCGCGCATTAACATGTTGTAGTGGGGCTGACTGGAAACGGGGGCGTAGAGCCGGTCACCGCAAATTTGCAATGTCTCGTGGATTTTGTCTGCCGGCCAGCAGGAGAATCCCCAATAAAGAATCTTGCCCTGGTGGATCAGGTCATCCATCGCGCGGATCGTTTCCTCCAGCGGCGTTTCGTCATCGTAGCGGTGACACTGGTAGAGGTCGATATAGTCGGTACCCAGCCGCGTCAGGCTGGCTTCGCACTGCTCCATGATGTGTTTGCGGGACAGCCCCTTGTCGTTGGGCCCATCGCCCATGGGAAAGTAGACCTTGGTGGCCAGTACATAGGACGAGCGGACATATTCTCCCATCAGTTGGCCCCACATGGCCTCGCAGGCGCCGGTCGCATACACATTGGCGGTATCGAAGAAATTGATCCCGCATTCGAATGCCTTGTCGATCAGTGCCTGCCCCGTTGTTTCGTTGGATACGTGACCGAAAGTCAGCCACCCACCCAGGCCGATTTCCGAGAGCTTTACACCTGATTTTCCCAAACGCCGGTATTTCATGAACTCTCCGTTTTTTGTATCTGGTCTTTAAAGCAACTCAGGATAACAAATGTGCTAGCTTGAGTGGATGGTAAAAAAGAATGGAGTAATGCTGTGAAACGATTCACGAATGGGTTCCTTCCTTTGGTTCTGGTCACGCTGGCCGGCTGCACGAATGGGCAGGATGCTATTGAAACACCACAGGCGCCAGCAGATCAGAGCGCCTCTGGGCAAGCCATTGAGGATTTGTCAGCTCGCCTGGGTGTGCCTGCACAGGAGGTGAGTCTGGTGCGGGAAGATGACGTGACCTGGCGTGACGGAAGCCTCGGTTGTCCGAAGGAAGACATGATGTATACCCAGGCACTGGTCGAAGGAAAACGGATTGTGCTGCAGGCTGGAGACACTCAATACCACTACCATGCAGGCAGTGACAGCCCGCCCTTCTACTGTGAGAATCCCGTTAGCCCTGCGCCTGGTTTTTCTACGGAATGATTTTTCCGCCACAATAGAAGCGTTCGAGCCAGCTGTGCGGCGGGCGCATGGCAATGAAGGCATTGAGTTGCTCCAGCAGGAGTTGCTCGTGATCACCCTGTTGGCTGCCCATACCTTCCAACAGGCGCTTCATCTGGTAATCCATGCGGGCCTGTTTGTCTTCCGGCGGTGATTCCACCCCGAGAAAAACTTCCATGGCGATACAGGCCTGGCGCAACTCATCTTCTGTAGTTTCTGCGTTTACACCCTGTTCCCAGTAGGCTTCGAGCACATTTTTGTCTATCCCTCGGGGAATACCGGCTTCCTGCTGCCATAACTGCTCCGCTTTTTCGCTATCTTCCGCCCGGCTGGCGCAAGCACGGAGTCTCTCCAGCAGGGATGGCCAGCGTTGTTGCTCCAGGATCGCCCGTGCCCGTGCTTGCTCCGCGCGTGCCTTTGCTTCTTCCACCCGTTCGTTGCGTGCAGCGTTTTGTTGCTTGCGTTCGTCGTCGAGCCGGGCGAATACGGCATCGCAGGCTGACCGAAACTTCTTCCATAGCCGTCGATCCACTTGCCGTGGCGTCAAGCCGATGGATTTCCACTCTCGCTGGATGTCCTTGGTTTGATTGGTTGCTTCCCTGAGATCTTCAAGTTCCACATATTCCTGTGCCCGCGCTACCAGCTTTTCCTTTCTCGCAATATTGCGTTCGTATTCGTCCTTGATGTGGCTGTAGATCTTGTCGCAGATTTTCTGCAGAGCCTGCCGGCTTTTGCGCTCTGCCTTGCCACTTACGGGCTTGATGTCGTTGAATGCGGCCCGGGCGATATCGAGCGTTTTCTGCACCATTTTCCAGTCTGGAACCGGGCCGTCGGGTGACGCTTCTGCTGATCCGGGCCAGGTCATGCGCTGATCGTAGTCGGCCAGCTGTCCAACCAGCTCCATGCGTCTGCGCAAATTTTCTTTGCGCATGGCGGACTGCTGCGTAAAGGCCTCTTTGCAAGGCTTGTAGGCTTCCTCGGCGGCTGAATGGAACTCGTTCCAAAGGGCCTGGTCGCGGCGCGGAGAAACCGGACCCAGGGTTTTCCATTCTTCCTGCAGGGCCTTAATCCTGGAGGCCAGCGAGTCAGCACTTTCTTCACTGCCGATCAGGGCTTTCATGCGCTCGATCAGCTCAGTTTTCTTTGGCTCGATGGCAAATCCCTGCCAGTCGTGAATTTCCCGGAGACGGGCCGTCAGCGGCCGGAGTTCATCATAAAAGTGTTGTTGATGCCCTGGCCCCAGGTGTCTCAGCAGGTTCTTGATCCGGTTGTGAACCCGGTCTGCGTTCTTGAAGTGACTGTCGTCGAGTTCCTTTTGCAGTTCACTGAATGTTGACTTAAGCACCTCGAGGGCTTTTTTCTCGTCTTTTTTCAACTCGATGAGTTTTTGCTGCAGTTCGTCCCTCAGCACATGCAGTTTAAGTACCGGCCCCGGGGTTGCTGCCTTTTCAGCTTCGGGCCAGGGCAGTTTTTGGATGTGTTTTTCGACCTTCTCCAACAGCTTGTGATGGGCCATGAAGTCAGACTTTGCAGATCCTGCGACATCACTCTGCAGCTTTTCCAGCGTTGCCTGCTTGTTAAGTATGCGCTTTGAGGCGCGGGCGATGGCGCGCCAGTGATTCAGCTGCTGTTTGCACTGTTCCGTTTGCTCAGCGGAGGGATGTGCGTCATGCAGCCCGGCAAGCCAGCGGTCTTCGATGGCATCCAGGCTTCGGACCAGTTCGCGGACTTTTTCCGACTGGGTCAATTCGAGATTGGCCAGATCAATGGCCTCCAGTTCGTTGATAAGCTCCCCAAACGTGTGCTTTGCCTCCTCAGTTTGTTCTCGCCGTGCCTGTTCTGTGGCCTCAATTGCGGCGTGTTTTTCAATCCGTGAAGCGCAAATCTCCAGATCGTCCGAGATCTGCTTTCTTTGCTCATCAACACAGTGCTGGATAAGTGTTTCCCAACGGCCCTTCAGTGACAGGTAGCGAGACTTGTAGTCCGGAAAATCCACTCTGGCGCTTAGTTTTCGGGCATCTTCCGCCAGTTTTCGCAGGGTCTTCTGGAGCTCGGCCTGCTCCTTCTCCACCTGATGTTGCTGATCCAGTCTTTCCTTACAGTGCCGGTAAACAGATTTGTCCTTGTTCCTGGACTGCAGCATCAGTTCTTTAAGCAGGCTTAGGTCTTCGATGCCCTGTGCGGCACTCAGGCGCACCCTGGCGACGGCATGATGAGCCGCAAGGTCCATCCGCGCATCCACACTGCTAACCCGGCCAATAGCATCGGTGATCAGTCCAGGCTCCTCGCTCAGGCTGGCGATTCGAACCAGTGTGGCGTCATCTGTGATGGATGAAAGGCTTTGTGGGTCGGGTAATAACTGGGCCAGCCTTTGAGCTTTTGCCTGGCCTTGCAAAGACTGATCCAGCGACTCAATGAGCTGGTCCAGTGCGTCGCTACCCGAAATCCGGGAAAGGGCATGCTTGCGGACTGCGGGCTCGGGGTCATCATTGACCAGGCCAAGCAGAATGGTCTCGTCTTCGAGCTGGTCAATTGCGGCAATGCGTACTTCGGGCTTACGGTGTTGCCAACCCGGCTTGGTGAATGAGTCTAACAATGTCATTGAGTGCTACCTGAGCTTGATGCGAACCTGAATTGGATTCTACTATGAGCGTAGCCGTCGGAGATAACTATCGAAATGTCCTATATCATTGATCCATCATGAGCGTTTTCTTTGATTACCCGCATACCGTGGCCCACGAGGACATCGATCAGCTCGGGCACGCCGGCAATTACCACTATATAAAGTGGATGCAGCATGCGGCCATCGCACACTCTACCGAAAACGGCTGGCCACCGGAAAAGTATGAGGAACTGGGCTCCGGCTGGGTCGTTCGAGCTCATAAAATTGTTTATCTCAGACCCGCTTTCGAGGGAGATAAACTGATTATCAGGACCTGGGTAGCCAGTGCACGCTCGGCCAGTTCCCACAGAACCTATGAGATCCGCAAACTGGACGGCGAACTCATGGCCCGGGCCGAGACTGAGTGGGCCTTTGTTAACCGCGCCCGGCAGCGCCCTGTCCGGATTCCCCAGGAAGTTAAAGACTGTTTCGAGATCGTCAGCCCACCCCAGACTGCATAAATTTTATGCTCGTCTTTGACGACGGCAATTCCGGGGGCAAAAACTACGGCCCTGCCTATGAGCGGCTGTCTCTTATCAAAGGCCGCTACGATCCCGGCAATCTGTTCCGGCTCAACCGTAACATCAAGCCGGTCTTGAGCTGAATTCCCGGCCTTTAGAAACCCGGCGCAACGCCGGGTTTTTTGATACTGTGGCATTTCGCCATTTTTCCGTTTTAGCTGAACCGGTTGCTGCATGAAAGTCGTTCGTATTCTCCCAGTTGTACTTTGCCTCGCATTGGGAGCCTGCGCCTCGGTCGTCAGGAACCCCATACCTGAAGCTGACCACATGAACGCCACGGTGCTGGGCGATGTGACCATGCGGAACTGGGGAGATGGGGTGGATCTGCATGTCAAGCCCAGGGAGGTCACACCGCAAGTCCGTGAAGAGCAATTCGGCGGCATCATGCACCGGGAACACAATTACCTGGTTATCTCAGGGGGTGGCGCGAAAGGAGCCTATGGCGCAGGGGTCCTCAACGCCTGGAGCGAGCTCGGTACGCGACCGGAATTCACAGTGGTCACTGGCATCAGCACCGGCGCACTGACCGCACCTTTCGCCTTTCTTGGCAGTGATTACGACGCCGCGCTCAAGGAAATCTATACCACGCTGGATACCCGTCGCATCATTGATACCCGAAACATTTTTGCAATTATCGGTGGTGATTCCATATCGGATTCGTCTCCATTGAAGCGATTGATCGAAGAGCTTATTGATGAGGAAATGGTTGCCGGGATTGCCCGTGAATATCACCGTGGGCGCCAACTTCTAGTGGGTACGACTCACCTTGATGCGGGGCGGCCGATGGTCTGGAACATCACCCGAATGGCCGCCAGTGAGCATCCCGACGCTATCGGCCTGATTCGCCAGGTGTTACTGGCCTCAGCTTCGATTCCCGGGGCATTTCCTCCCGTGTACATCGAAGTGGAAACACCTGACGGGCGAAAATACGACGAAATGCATGTGGACGGTGGTACTTCCTCGCAGATGTTTTTCTATCCTGCGAGCATAAATTGGGGCGACGTCACTGATGTTCTTGATGTCAGAGGTACCCCGACGATCTACATTATCCGTAATGCATTTATCCAACCAAAGTTCAAAACGACACAACCGCGGCTGCTACCCATTGCCAACCGCACCATTAGTTCTTTGATCCGAACCCAGGGTATTGGTGATTTCTTCAAGATTGCGACGCTTGCTGGCCGTGATGGCCTGGACCTGGAAGTAACCTGGATTCCAGATGAGGCTAACGAGATAGTCAGAGTTGAGTCGTCAGAAGATTTTGACCCCGTTTACATGGCAGAGTTATTTGAATATGGCTACAAACGAACACTCGAAGACGAGACCTGGCTCAATTATTACGAGTGGATCAAAAAATACTAGTAGCTAGCCCCAGCGGCGATGTATCCACAGCCACTGCTCCGGGTATTCACGGACCCAGTCTTCGATCACACCTGTGATGAGTTCCGTGGCGCCGTAAATATCGATGTCACCCTTTTCGGTACGCGGTAGTTCAATCTCGTCGGTGATCTCGAGCAGGAAGCGGCCATTGGGCAGGCGGACGGAACGGGCGCCATGGACCGGGCATTCGTAGCGACGGGCCAGCTTGGCCAGCAGGGTATTGGTCGGGGCGTCTTTGCCAAAAAACGGGATGTTGATGCCGCGTTTAAATTTCTGATCAACCAGCATGCCGACATGTATTCCCTTTTCCAGTGCGCTCATCAGTTGGAAAGATGCGCCCTGGCCTGACGCTACCAGGCTCCCGGCTACCTGCTTACGGGCTTTGGCGATTTTTTTGGCGGCGTACTTGTTGTTGGGTGCGCGAAACAGAGACTGGATTTCGAGTCCGTATTCCTCTGCGGCCAGGGGTAGCAATTCGAAGTTAGCGAGGTGCCCGGCGAAAATGATGGCCGGGAGCCCGTCGTCACGTAGCTTGAAGAATTGCTCGACGTTCTTTACCTCGATCCGCCCGGCGCCGGGATTGTTTTCATCCAGGTCGAAGATCTGGTCCAGGTAGCCGTATTCGAGGATGCCGCGGGCAATATGCGCCCAGCTGTCGATGGCGATCTGCTCACGCTCTTCAATACTTTTTTCGGGGAAAGCAATGGCCAGGTTGTCCATTGCTATTTTGTGGCGCCCTGTTTTAGGACCAATCCAGCGCGCCGTGCGCTCCAGGAAGCGTCCGGTGCTTTCCATCGGCAGCAGGCGCATAGCCTTCAAAGACAGGAATATGGCTTCTGCAACCAGCCAATCGCGGAGATTGAATACGAATTGAAGAAAGCGATATCGCCGCTTCATATTTAGATCGTGACGATGATCTTGCCGAAAACCTGGCGTTTTTCCAGCCGCTCCAATCCTTTTTCAATCTGCTCCATGGGAACTTTCATGTCGATGACCGGCTTGACCGTTCCGGCCGCCAGTTTGTCGATCGAGGTCCTGATGTTGCGCAAATTGCAGCCAAAGCTGCCGATCAGGCGTAACTGACGCTGGAACAGTTGGAACAGGTTGATCTCGGCCTTGATTCCGGTGGTCGAACCGCAAGTCACCAAACGACCACCAATCTTCATGGAAAACATGCTGCCTTCCCATGTATCTACGCCAACATGTTCGAACACCACGTCGACACCCTCTTTTTTGGTCAGCTTGCGCAGCCGGCCTTCAAAACGGTCTGTCTGGTAATTAATGGCGTGATCTGCGCCCAGGTCCAGCGCCTGTTGTGCTTTTTCGTCGTTGCCGACCGTGGTGTAAACGGTGCAGTCAATGGCCTTGGCGAGCTGGATGGCAGCCGTTCCGATACCGCTGCCGCCCGCGTGAACCAGGATGCTCTCGCCCGGCTGGAGCTTGGCGTTGTCGAACAGCATGTGCTCAACCGTTCCGAACGTGATCGGGGTGCAGGCAACAGCGATCGGGTCGAGCCCATCAGGGGCCGGTATGAATAACCGTGCTGGAAAATTCATCTTTTCCTGGGCAAAACCGTCGATGTGAAAGCCGAAGATGCCGTTGACGTTCTCACAGAAATTATCACGGCCTTCAATGCAGGGTTTGCAGGTTCCGCAGGTGTTAGCACCGTAAAGGGCACCGACCTGGCCGACCTTCAGGTCAGTGACATTCTTGCCGACTGCGATGATCTCTCCGGATGCTTCTGCACCCACGGTGATGGGCAGTTCGCGCTTGGCGAATGCCATTCCGCGCCAGCCCCACACATCGATGTGATTAAGGGCAACGGCGCAGATGCGCACCTGAATTTCATCGTCTCCCGGTGGTGCCGGGTCATCGACTTCAACGATCCGCAGATCGCGTTCAGCAAAATTTCTTAGAGCTCGCATGGCTTTTTTATCTCAGCGTTGGATGGAAAGACCGGCGGTAAGGCCGCCGTCAATCGGTATGATTCCGCCGGTGATGTAGCCGGCAGCGGGTGAAAACAGAAAGCTGATCAGCGAGCCGATCTCTTCGGGCTGGGCAAAGCGCCTCAGCGGAATTTGCTTCTCGATGTTTTCGCGATAGGCCTCGTAGGGCGTCATCAGATCGGTGTCCACGTATCCGGGCGAAATGTAATTAGCGGTGACACCTCTTCTGGCCAGTTCGATAGCCAGTGTCCGGATGTAACTCAGCATAGCGCCTTTCGAGGCGGCATAAATGGAGTTGCCCGATACTCCCCTTTCAGAGGTCACAGACCCGATGGTGACGATGCGGCCCGATTTGGCGCGCATCAGTGGCCTGGCGGCGGTGCCGGCAAGCCGGGTCATCGCCCAGAAATTCAGTTGGAACAGCGCTTCTGCGCGATCCTGGTCGACCAACGCTGCCAGGGTGTCGTAGGAGCCGCCTGCGTTGTAGACCAGGCCATAAAGTGACTCACATTCGCCTAACAGTGTGGCAAATTCATCTACCTGGTCACGATCGCTGAGGTCTGCCTGGTGGCTGTTGATGGACTGCGCCGAGTACTGCGCCTGCAGTTCTTCGCATAGGCGGGCTGCCTCATCGGCTGATCCGCGATAGGAGAAAGTGACGTCATAGCCATCGGCCGCCAACGCACTGACTGCGGCCTTGCCGATTCCCCTGGCGCCTCCGGTAACAAAAACGGTTTTTCCGTTGCTTGAGTCAGTCACTTTGCATTCCCTATTCTGGTTCGGCGGAGAAAATCAGGCATACATTCTGTCCACCAAACCCAAAAGAGTTTGACATGACGGCGCTGACAGCCTGGTCCCGCTTCACGTTGGGTACGACATCCATCAGGATGTTGGGGTCCTGTTCGTGGCAATTGATCGTTGGTGGAATCACCCCGGCATTAATCGTCAGCAGCGATATGGCAGCCTCGATTGCACCTGCGGCGCTCAACGTATGGCCGATCATCGATTTATTGGAGCTGATGGGAATGTCATCCAGTGCACTACCCAGCGCCGAGGACAGGGCCAGGTATTCCATCTTGTCGTTTTCCGGGGTGCTGGTTCCGTGGGCATTGATGTAGTCAATTTGATCGGGCGACATCCCGGCATCGGCCAGTGAGCGGGTGATCGTGTCGATAATGGCCGAGCCATCCGGCTTGGAACGGGTGCGGTGGAAGGTGTCGGCCCGTTCCCCGGTACCGCGCACTACGCCCAGGATTTTCGCACCACGCGCCTTGGCGGAATCGTAGGATTCGAGTACCAGGGTAGCTGAGCCTTCCGCCATCACGAAGCCGTCGCGGGATTTGGAAAATGGCTTGGAAGCGCCCTGCGGATCTTCGTTTTGAGTGGATAATGCTGAAAGCAGTGTGAAACGGACCACCATTTCCTCACAAATTTCCCCATCCGTTCCGACGCACAGAGCGGCGTCCGTGTCGCCACGCCGGATCGCTTCCACACCGAGTTGCATGGAGCTTGCGCCGGAAGCGCAGGCGGTGGTCAGTGAGACCGGTGCGCCCCGGGTACCAAACTCATCGGCCAGTCGGTCGGCAACGCTGCCGTACTTGAATAGGCTGTAATAATTTTTGAAATCGCCCTGGGCAGCATTCGCAATCAGGCGGTCGTAGCCTTTGCTGTCGTGAGCGGCAGGCCCATTATAGATCTCCAACCGCTGGTCCCATTTCGTTTCAGCAGGTGAAATGGCAAGGAAAAGCGGGCCGGGAAATGATCCGGGTGAACCAATGTTCGATTGTTCGATCGCTTCGGTGGCGGATTTTCTTGCCAACGAGAATGAATGAAAAGGCGAACAATACGGACCTTCATCGTCCCAGTCGATCAGGCCGGCGATTTGTGTTCGCAGTCCTTCGGTCGGGAAGCGGTCAATTTTTCGAACACCGGAGACACCCTCAATTAACTGGCGCCAGTTGTCTTCTTTGCCCTGGCCCAGTGAGGTGATTACGCCGATGCCGGTTACCACCACGATCGGGCGGCCCAGGTGATCCCTTGTAGACTGGCTCATCGGCTACTCCTTGCCACGCAGCGGCACGTCGGGTGTGTCGACCACAGCGATACTTTCGCCGCGCCAATGGCCCCAGGTATTGATCAGGATACGTTCCGGACTGCCTGCATAAGCTTTTTCTACCCCGGTGTCATCAAAGGGCCCAAAAAACGACCCTTTTGATATCGCCAGAGAGGCCAGTGCAACATTGATTGGAAACTGGGCTTCCAGCGTGTTGCCGAGCACGGTGGTTACCCCACGGACTACCGGATCGATACCACGGCGAGACAAGTCGTTCAAAAATTCATGTTCATCGCTGAGATGCGGTTGAACCCCGCTACAGCCTGACAATACAGGCAGTGGCCCCTCGGGGAGCTCGCCGGCGACCTGTTCCAGTAATGAATCTGCCGATTTCCGTGCTGCGCCCGGTTGCCGGTTGCAGCGATCGGAGACGACCGTTTTAATCCGTGCGTAAGGTTTGATTCCACGGGCTTCGGCGTGTTCTTTTGACTCCAGCACCAGAAATGCCCCACCGCTGCCCATGATCATGCCGCCTTCGGTGTCCTCGCGCGACCAGACGGAACCGGGCTTGCCGGCCCAGAGTGCGTCACCCATTGCCATCAGCATGATCATGTCCTCGCGCTCGGCAATGTAGGCGCCACCCACCAGGAACAGGTCTCCCTGGCCGTGTTGAATTTGAGCGGTGGCAGTTTCAACCGCGCTGACTCCGGCCAATTCTTCACCCATGAAGGTGCGCGAAGAATCGGTTACGCCATGAACGATCGAAATATTGCCGGCCATCAGGTTGGATAGTTGCGCCAGGAACAATGTGGGTCGCAATTCACTCATCAGCGACTCATTGAGTTGCGCGCCAGGATCCTCGGAGCCATTCAGTGAATCCATGATGGCGGAGTCGGCATCGATGTCACGCTCACCGCCACCGGCGGCGACGATCATGTTGGTTTGAGACAGCAGGTCTTCGTTGTGGGCGATACCCGCGTCATCCAGCGCCAGGCCGGCTGCGTAGGTGCCCAGATGCTGCCACTGCCCCATCTGGCGTTGGTCGCTGCGCTTGGGGATTTGGGTGGCTACATCGAAATCAACGATCGGATGAACCGGGTAGGGTGCATGGCTTTCATCGTCGACGGCGGGCTCCGGCGTTTTTCCGGATGCCAGTTGCGCCCAATGGGTTTCGAGTCCTTCACCCAGTGAGCTGACGAGCCCGATACCGGTGACCCAAACTTCTACTTTGTCGCTGCTCAATAGACTACTCTGTCGTGTCGAGGCTGATCTGGCTGAAACGATCGAGCATATTGCCCCTCAGCGTCTCGTTGGGAAAGGGCATGATGCGAAACATCAACTTGCTGTCGCATATTTTTCTGCCGTCGCTTGAAATCTGCGCCTTGGTTTTTGCAAAGCCGGAACCATCGTGTTCCAGTTCCGCTTCTATCCGCAAAATAGCACCGGGTTCAACGAACGTGCGCATCTTGGCGCTCGTCACATTGGCCAGGAACGGCATCTTCTCGAACTTGAGCCGGGACAACAGCATAAAGCCGGATGCCTGCGCCATGGTTTCGATCAGCAACACACCCGGAACCAGAGGGGATCCGGGAAAATGTCCTTCGAAAACAGGGCTTTCCATCGGCACTTCGGCCCGGGCGATCACTTTGCCGTTTTCCGGATCAAGCTCCTCGACGGTATCGATCATCTGAAAATATTCAAGCAGCATGAGGTACCCGCTGTTTAAGCGTCTTTAGCCGCGATGACGTCGTCAATCCGTGCACACAGCTTGCTCAGTACAAAGTACTCATCAACCAGCGCATTGTTTTCATTTAGCTCTTCAGTCCACTGTTCCAGCGGGATTTTGATACCGAAGTGCTTGTCGATGGCGAACGCGATGTCGAGAAAATCAAGACTATCGATGCCCAGGTCCGTGAATGCGTTTTTCTCGGGTGTGATTTCTTCCAGTGGAATGTCGCTGGTTTCTGAAATTATTTCTGCTACAGCCTCAAAGGTCGTCGCCATGGTTTGCTTCCTATAATGTGTGAATATAACCGAGTAATAATACCGCAGTGCATGGTCAAAAAACAACGATAGGTTACCGCTTTGGTGACCTGCGCGGAATTCCCGCTTTGCGTTACCAGGGTCAGGGTGTCATTACCGCTGAAGCGGAATATCTTTGGGGTATCACCCCCCGCTGGGGCCTGGCGTTAACTGACCTCCTTCCATTCAGCGGGCTCGAGTCCGGCGAGATCCCAGTTGTCTATCCGCACGCGGATCAGGCGCAGAGTGGGGTGCCCAACGGCAGCCGTCATACGCCGAACCTGACGGTTTCGGCCTTCGGTGATGGTCAGCTTCAGCCAGCAGCTTGGGATGGCCGCCCGGTATCGGATCGGCGGGTCGCGTGGCCACAGAGAATCAGGTTCGTCCACTAACTCGGCTTGCGCAGGCCGCGTCCGGCCGTCTTTCAGCACTACTCCGCCACGGAGTTGCTCAAGAGCATTTGAATTTGGTTCGCTTTCGACCTGCGCCAGATAGGTTTTTTCCAGCTTATGACGCGGGTGGGTGATTTTCTGTACCAGGTCACCGCTGTCACTTAACAAAAGCAGGCCTTCCGAATCGTAATCCAGGCGTCCGGCCACGCGCAGTGCCGGGTCGTTGAAATACTGGCTCAGCGTGACCTTGTCGCCGCTCTCGCGGAACTGAGAGATCACTCTGAAGGGTTTGTTGAAGATTACGATCCGGGGCATCGGCTTACCTTCTCGTCGAAGGTCTTTCACCGTCTGTATTGACCGGGTCCATGTGAATAATCACTTCCGCGCCGGGTAAAAGAGCCTTGATGCGGTCTTCAACTTCATCTGCAAAAGCATGGGCCCGCTCCAGTTCCAGGCTTTGATCCAGTTCCAGGTGCAATTGGACGAACTGCTGTTGGCCGGACTGGCGCGTGCGTAACTCGTGGGTGCCCAGAACAGCGGGGTGGCTGTGGGCTATAGCCAGGATTTCCTTCAGGGATTCTTCCGGTAACTGGTGGTCCATCAGTTGCTGGAATGCTTCGTATCCAATGCGAAAAGCGCTGTAGAAAATGTACAGGGCGACGCCGATTGCGAATACCGGGTCGGCCCAGGTCAAGCCAAGGGTGGAGAGATAAAGCGCAAGCAGAATGCTCAGGTTGGTCAATACATCGGTGGCGTAGTGCAGCGCGTCTGCCCGAATGGCTGTGGACTGGGTACGGCGAATGACGTAATGCTGCAGTGCCAGTAGTCCCAGGGTCAGCACAGTCGCAAAAATCATCACGGCGATGCCCAGGCCGACGGATTCGATTTCATGGTTGAAGCGCAGCCGGTCTACGGCGTGAAACATCAGGAAAATGGCGGAACCACTGATGAAGGCGGCCTGGGCCAGTCCTGCCAGGGGTTCAGCCTTGCCGTGGCCAAACTGGTGCTTTTCATCCGCGGGTTGCTGCGAATAGCGGATGGCGAACAGGTTGATCAGCGAAGCCAGGCTATCCATGATCGAATCGACTAGCGACGCCAGCAGACCGACCGAACCGGTCACCAGCCAGGCTGCAAGCTTCACGACAATCAAGCTGACAGCGGTTAGTACCGATGCCAGACTTGCCAGTCTGAGCAGTCCGCCGTTATCCATTTTGGCCGCGCGGCCTTTCATTTATTTTTCGGTACCCGGTATTTTGTCGCGGGTCAGGTCACCGTTGACCTTGCGGAAAATCCCCAGCGGATTATCGTTCCTTAGCGCCGGTGGCAGTAGGTGATCGGGGGTTGCCTGGTAGGCCACGAAGCGGGCGAAACGCTCGATCGCATCCGCGCCAACACTGGTTGCCCAGGAAACAGACGAGGAAGGGTAGGGGCCGCCATGTTGTTGAGAGGGGCAGACCTCAACACCGGTCGGGTAGCCGTTGAAAATGACACGGCCCACTTTCTGCTCCAGCATCTGGATGAGCTCTGCTGCCAGTTCAGGGTCGTCATCCGCATGGACGGAGCCGGTCAGGTTACCCTGCAGGCTGTTGCCCACCTCCAGCATCTGGTTTTCGTCACTACACACGACCAGCAGGGTGACCGGGCCAAAGACCTCTTCGGAAAGTGCCTTTTCTTTGAGGAACACATCACCGGTCGTTTTAAACACGGCATTGGGCGGCGTCATGCTGCCTTCTTCAAAATCGGCTTCGTTCAGCCACTCAACACCGGCAATCGATTCAAGGCGGGCAAACCCGCCAACCAGTGAAGCCTGGATTCGCGGGTTTAGTAAGTGGCCGCGAGGAGCTGCATCCATGGCTGTTTTCATCGCGGATTCGAAAGCAGTATCTTCCAGCATCACCGCGAGACCCGGGGAGGTGCAGAACTGCCCGGTCCCCATGCAGACAGAGCCGCTCAGGCCGGCAGCGATGGCATCGCCAGTGTTTTTCAGAGTCTGCGGGCCGAGGAAAACCGGATTGACCGAGCCCATCTCGGCGTATACCGGAATGGGTTGCGGACGCGCCGCGGCCAGGTCCATCAGGGCGCGGCCACCGCCTTCAGAGCCGGTGAAACCGACGGCCTGGGTGGCAGGGTGTTTGACCAGTTCCGTGCCCAGTTCGCGATTGGCGCCCTGCAGCAGTGAAAAAGCGCCTGCCGGGAAGCCGGTCTTTCTGATGGCCTTTTTAATGGCAACGGCGAACAGCTCCGAGGTGGCCGGATGGGCGGAGTGGCCTTTCACAATAACGGGATTACCTGCAGCCAGTGCTGCCGCGGTGTCTCCACCCAGCACACTGAAGGCGAACGGAAAGTTGGAGGCGCCGAAAACCACGACGGGCCCGATGCCCCGCATCATCCGGCGCAGGTCCGGTTTAGGAACCGGCGCGCGATCGGGTATAGCGGTATCGATACTGGCTTCCACCCACTCACCCCGTGAGGCAATGGCAGCGAACGCGCGGAGCTGGCCGGTGGTGCGACCGCGCTCTCCAGTCAGACGGATCAGACCCAGGGCAGTCTCTGCATCGCAGGTTTCCAGCAAGGTGTCGCCCAGCGCTTCAACTTCATCCGCAACGGTCGACAAAAATTCCCCAATGGTTGCGCCATCCATTTGGCGCATCTGATGGTAGGCCTCTGTCGCGGCGGTCATCGCCGTCTCTATCTCTGCGCCGCCACAACTGGTGAAAGAGTTGAACGCCGATTTAGTGTAGGGATTGAAAGAATGGAACTCTGTGCCGCCGGGTGTGACCCAGGTTCCTGCAATGAGTGATTTGCCGGTAATGTCCGTCATATGGGTTCTCTGTTTGCTGTTGTTCTGAATTAGTTACTATTAATATTGATATCATGACCTCAACTCACAAGGGATGATAGAAAATTGAACCCAGAACAGCGCATTGTAGTAACCGGAATGGGCGCCCTTTCGTCCGTTGGTCTCAATTGCCAGGAGACATTTGACAGCCTGGTGGCAGGACGTTCAGGCGTCGGCCGGGTCAGTCAATTTGATCCTTCAAACCTTGCTTGCCAGATCGCCGGTGAGGTAAAGGGATTTGATCCTGTTGATCATATGGACAGAAAAATGGCCAGGAGAATCGGGCGCTACGCCCAGTTTTCCATTGCGGCCACGCGCGAGGCGCTGGCCCAGTCTGGAATCAACCTGGAAGAGGAAGACCCCAGCCGGATCGCTTGCGTGGTTTCTTCTGCGATTGGTGATTTTCCAATGCTGGAACAGCAGATGAACTCGTGGTTTGAGGGCCAAAGGCGAACCATCAGCCCGTTCACCGTGCCTCGGGTCAGTACCAGCATGGCTGCGGGTAATATTGCCCTGGAATTCGGGCTGACCGGCGTCTCCTACGGCGTTTCATCCGCTTGCGCCACCGGAAGCCATTCACTGGCCACCGCCATGATGATCCTGAAAATGGGTCTGGCCGACACGGTTTTGGCCGGTGGTTCCGAGTCCGCGATCTGTGAGACCTTCTTGCAGTCCTATATCGCCATGCGGGCCTTATCAACCAGAAACGATGAGCCGGAACGTGCCAGTCGTCCTTTTGAGCGTGACCGGGACGGATTTATCATTGCAGAGGGGTGTGGCGTGTTGGTGTTGGAAACCCTGGAGAGAGCGCAAAAAAGGGATGCCCCCATCCTGGCCGAGTTGGCTGGAGTGGGCATGACCTGTGATGCGTTCCACATTACGTCTGCTCATCCGGACGGTCTCGGCGCGGCCCAGGCAATGACGGCTGCACTCAAATCAGCGGGCCTCAATGCGGACCAGGTGGATTACATCAATGCCCACGGTACATCGACGCCTGTTAACGACCCGATTGAAACAAATGCGATCAAACTGGCGCTCGGCGACAAGGCTCATAGCACCCCGGTGAGTTCAACCAAGTCGATGACCGGCCACGCCATCGGTGCGGCCGGTGCCCTGGAGGCTATGATCTGCGTGAAAGCGCTGCAGGAAGGTGTTATTCCCCCCACCATCAACATGGATAACCCCGATCCGGCTTGCGATCTCGATTACGTGCCAGGTGAGGCCCGACAGGCAAACCTGGACGTGGTGATGTCCAATTCCTTTGCCTTTGGCGGACAGAACGCCGTGCTGATTTTCAAGAAATTCTGATGCGGCACTCAAATAGCTGGCTTTTTGGGGCTCTGTTGGCCATGGGGTTACACCTTTCAGCAGGCCAATCCGCATTCGCCGGTGAGAATGTTGTTGATGACACCCGTCTTGCCAACGCAACGTACCAGGGTATCGAAGAGGAACCTGTCCGGTTGCAGGAAGGACGTTGGGAAGGCGAGCCTTATGTTGAGGGGGGAGCTTCCCGTCCCTCGGTTGGTCTGGCGGAAGGTTTTGAGTTGAAGGGCGATCTCGATGGTGATGGTATTCCGGAATCACTGGTTTTGCTTTGGCAGAGTTCGGGAGGCTCAGGCACTTTCGGCTACATCGCGGTCATGGCTGAGCGTGATGGCGTGTTGACGAACATTGCCACGGCCCCGGTTGGAGATCGCGTCCAGATCCGCGGCGGAAGAATTGAAGACGGAATCGTCAGCCTGGAAGTTGTTCAGCAGGGTGAGGACGATGCCGCCTGTTGCCCAACCCAGTTGGCGACCCGAAGCTGGAGCCTGGAAGGCGACCTGTTGGTCGAACACGAAATCGAATTGACCGGCACGCTTTCACTTTCTGCGCTTGAAGGGAAAGAATGGGTTTTGATCAATGCCGGCCCCGAGATGCATTTGTCCGGTGATGTGCAGCCAACACTGAGTATTTCTGAAGGTCGTGTCGCCGGCTACAGTGGCTGTAACCGCTACTCTGCAAGCATTGAATACGGTCCCGCCTCCGGTGAAATCAGCATGGGTCCGGTGATGGGTACGCGGATGGCCTGTCCGGAAGATCAGATGGCGCTGGAGGCCGGGTTCCTGGGGTTACTTGGCAATGCCAGTATGTTCCGATTCACCGCCGGCCAGCTGATTCTGAGGGGAGACAAGGGAGGTCAATCCTTTGCCATGACGTTCCGCAAATGAACCCGCGTGGCTGATGGCTTCAATTTGATGTCCTGTTTTTTGAATTGTGTCACAAACATGCAACAGTGGGAGGTATAGAATAGAGACAGCTCATTACTGGTTTGATGCTTTGAAAACGGTTGAAATTGAAAACCTCGTAGTGGTCAAGGGTGTCCCTTTTCCTGAAGGGGAGAGCTTTCGGCAGATTATCGTTACCGGTCCGCCTTGCAGTGGGAAAACCACCCTGATCGACAAGCTGGGTGGCTGGCCTGAGGAGGGCTTCCTGGACCTGGGCCTGAAGAACTGGTGGCGCAGCCAGATCCTGACTTTCCGGCCGAGAGAGGTCCATTTCGGGCTACCGTTCAAGGGGCACACGGAAAGTCATGCCGTTTTTGACCCCGAGTGGCTTAACGAGCCTACCGAATTAGAAACCGATCGAATTCAGATTCCACCCGAAGGAAGAGGCCTGCTCTCGACCGACTGGCGCGGCAAGTTTGTTTTTGATTTCCAGCTTCCGCCTGCTGACCTCGTGTACGAAATTCGCGTACAGCGTGCCAGGCAGGGATCGCACCCGGTCGATAAGGATTTTAGCCTGCAGCAGGTTCAGCAGCAGTTCGCTGTGTACCGGGAGTTGGCCTGGTATTTTCATTGCCAGGGTATGAACGTCATTGTTCGGGAGAGCTTCGAGGGAAATCCGCGGAGTTTCGTCGACACACCATGAGGCCAGGTTATTCCGGCCGGTTTTGCCGTGCCAGTTCGTTGATGGGTTCCAGCATGGACTCGGCCGGAAAAATTTGTGGCAGCATTTCTCCCTGCACGCGGGTAATAACCGCCATCTGATTGGATTGCGCGCTGTAGAGCACGTGATGATGTGGGATCTCAGCCACGTTCAGCCATACTGTCTCGTGCTGGGACTGGGGGAAGTGAGCGACGATGAACGGCGTGTCATCATCAAGGTTCAGACCCTTTCTGAAACGACGAACATCACCTTTTGTATAACCTAACGGATACCCCTTGGTTTTGACCCGGTTCCACGTAAGCTCGTGGACCAGGCTGGGGTTTTGGCGCGCTTCTACCAGCGATTGCAGTGACACGGCCGAGCGGGTTGGTCCTGCATGGCAGGCGACAAAATCTTCAGAAATCACTACCAGTGGCGACTGCCGGTAAAACAGGTTGAGTTCCTCCCTGTATGCCTCTCCCCTCAGTTTCGTGACCTTCCTTTCCCACACAAGGCTTTGTGGAACACCGGCCTTCATGACGTCCGGTGAGAAACTGTCATGGTTTCCGACCACGAAGAAAACCTGTTCCGGGTAGCGCAGTTTGAGCTTGAAGATCAAATCCATTATCAGCACCGAACTGTCCATGTTGCTCAGTTCACCCTCGGCCTCCGGATGGACCGCGTCGCCCAGCAGGATCAGTGCGGCCTCACCGCGTTCAAGCTCATCTAAAAACGAGTTTTCGCTGAGAATTTTGAGCAGATTGTCCAGTTGGGCATGGAGGTCGCCAATGATAATTGGCGTTAGCTTTGGGGGAAGCTCAACAAGACCACCGGCATTGCCGAAGGAATCCTGTTTGCGGTGGGCGTCCCGTTTGAGAACCTGGTTAACCTGCTTGATGGTAATCAAAGCCTCATCGGCGGGCAGTTGAACGATGGGTCCACCAAAAACCTCGATGATTTTCTGAAGGTTTTCCTGGCGGTGTGCTGCAAATCGTGGTGGCTCACAGTCTTCGTTCAACAGGGATAAGTATGTACCCAGCTCCGAAATGGGATCGCGAAACTCAAGGAAATCTCCCGCGTGGGTGATCTGCAAATGTCTCCGAAAAGCGTCCTTGGTGTGACTGAAAGCGGGCTTTTGGAAATCCTCACGATGGTCGATGGCAAGTTTCTCTCCCGGTCGCAAACGCAGGGTCTGGGCGATGCCGCTGTAATAAAGCTCCGGGTCGAACAAGATGTAGTCGCAGGGTGACCGGTGCCGGAGAGCGTCAAGAGGAAGGTCCGGACAGAGATGGATCGTTTGCTTGCCCATCTCAATAACATACGAAACCCCTTCAACGGGAACACGAAGGACCTGGCCTGATAAACGCAGGCGCTGTGAAGGCTCCAGCTGAACCGTTTCGTGGTTGCCTTTAAATTTTTTTCGTAGCCGTTTTAAAAAGGATTTAACCATATGCACCCAGAATAATGACCCGATTTGTCACCATAGGGAAGGGCTGATCACTTCACTCATTGAAACGAATTTTCAATCCTCCTATAGTCAAGCGAGTTTATAGCCTTCCGAATAAGGAGTTGTCATGCAGCACATCCCGATTTTGGCGCCTGCCGCCGTATTGGTCTTATGGTCACTTGTCATGCTTGTATGGATGACCGTCACGCGGTTCAAAGCCTTTGCCGGGGTAGGATTGAAATTGAACGAGGCGGAGGCCGGTTCCCGCTATTGTGATGTAGAACCCATGATGCCGACAAAGGTGAACTGGAAGTCTCACAACTACACCCACCTGATGGAACAGCCCACCCTGTTCTACGCTGTGGTCGCAATTCTGGCTCTGGCCGGGGCAGGGAGCGGGATAAATGTCACGCTGGCCTGGGCTTATGTCTCGCTCAGGGTGGTGCACAGCATCTGGCAGGCAACCGTCAACATCATCGCCGTTCGCGTCGTGCTGTTTTCCTTGTCTACATTGTGCTTGCTGGGCCTTGCGGTTAACGCGGTGCGCGTAACACTGCTCTGACCCGCTGACTAACTACTAAGGAGTTTTCCATGGAGTATGCAGTATTCATCATTCTTCTCGCGCTGGCGCAATATCTTTACTTCACGGCGCGGGTAGGTTTGGCTCGCGGCAAGTTTGGCGTCAAGGCGCCGGCTACTTCGGGGAACGAACCCTGGGAGAGGGTGTACCGGGTGCAGCAAAATACCCTGGAACAGTTGGTCATATTTATCCCGGCCATGATCGCATTCTCAATGTACGCCAGCAGTCGTTGGGTCCTGTTACCTGGTGTGGCGTTCCTTATTGGCCGGCAACTTTATTCAATTGAATACATAAAGGACCCGGACAGCCGCACACCGGGTATGGCCTTGAGTTTGTTGAGCAACGCGGCGCTCGTAATCGGTGCGCTGATTGGCCTGGCCTTCAAGGTTTTCTAGCGGAATACTGACCGGTAAAAAAGTTTGGTGTAGGTAGATATGATAAGAACAATCCGGCTTATTGCGGGTTGTCAGAATTGCTTTTTTTTCGTGCTAAGCTAAATAGTATGCATGATATAAAACTGTGGAAAAGTCTCCGGCGTTTGTTCATGGCGACGATTTTGTTGCCGGCGGCGCTTCAGGCTTCCGGGCCAGACGTGTTTGAATTGGCGTCAGGTGTCGTTGTTGACCGGGCTGGTTCCCGGGTTTACACGATGCACCAGGAACGCAGCGTGGAAGCTCTGGACCTGAGATCAGGCAGCAGTCTGTGGATCAGTGATGCGGCGGAAAAACCACTGTGGGTCGCGACGGGTGTGGTGTATGCGCAAAGGTCTTCTGCCGCCGGCAGCCTGCAAGTCATGTTTCTCGATTCTGCTGACGGGGTAGTAGAAGCTGACAGCCTTGAAATACCATTGCCTTTCGGTGTCAAACCCCTGATCGACGAGAAACGGGGACAATCATTCAGTATTCATTTCCAGGGTGGTAAGCAACCACTGTCCGCCAGTTGGGATTTTCTTGATCAGAGTGCCATGCCGAAACCCTGGGATGATGCACCGGCCCCCAAGGTTCTGTTCGAGCGGGGATCGGCACTGCTCGATCCCGTCAGTAAACAAGTGGAGCCGGTTTCTCCCGGTTCGCTTTCTGCCCGCGCCCGAGCGACGTCAGCTATTGGTTTATTGCTGGACCAGGGTGTATTGCAAGAGCCGTTCTGGTTAGTGGGATCTGTGGCCGCCGGTATTGTCGAAATTCCTGGGGCGTCGGGTGAGCGCGAAATCTTACTGCAGCGTTGGGATACAAAGACGGGTTCGGCGTTGGCTGAAGTCACTTTATTCAGCGGACGTGTGGTTAGCCGAATGGTGTCTGCTGACCAGCAACATTTCCTGGTTGGGAGCGCCAGTGGCGAGTCTGCAAATGGAATCATCCAGTATCGCTGGTCAATATTTTCCCTCGAGTCAGGTGATCGGGTCGCCGAGATTCTCATGGGCAGGTCTGCCACGCCGTTCAGTATCGTCGATGGCGATCTGATTCAGCTTAGCCCGCCATTCGGACACCTGGTGGGAGGTGTTTGGGAGGAAGTACCACCCATGGTACGTAAGCTGGACTTGCAAACCGGTACACAGCTCTGGGCAAGCCCGATCAGGGATACCCTCTACCGAGGTCCGGTGCCTTCCAGCCGGAAGAACCCATGAACGCGGTCCGGGCCGTTCGGAATCGAGCCTGGCTATGGCTGGCGTGCACGGGGTTGTTTCTGGTCTCCGCGGTGGTTCATGCCGCAGTTCCTGGAGCCGATAACACCTGGGTGACGCAGGGACCAATGCCTGCTCAATCCGGCCAGGTGGAGGGAATCACAGATTTTGAAGTTGTAGGTGCGGTGCACGCGATTGCAGCCCATCCCACGGATGCAGATATTTTGTACATCGGCGCGGTCAATGGCGGCGTCTGGAAAACCGCCGACGCCAGCAGCGCCAGCCCTCTGTGGTCACCGCTGACCGATACCCAGCAGTCTCTGTCGATCAGTGCGCTGGAGTTCGACCCGACCGACGGAACCCATCAAACCCTGGTCGCCGGTATCGGCCGTTACAGCAGCTATGGCGGCCGTGGCGGGTTGCGCACGGGCTTGCTGAAAACCACCAATGCGGGCACCGCGTGGAGCGTGATTGATGGCGGTCTGGCGGGTAAGAACATTTCCGGTCTGGCGCCGCGTGGTGCCACCATCGTCGCATCGGTGAACTTCGCAGACGTTTTCAGTTGCGCCAACGTCGGGATTTTCAGAAGTACCGATGGAGGCACGACATTTACACAGGTTCCCCCTGGAGCAGGTATTCCCACGGGTGTTGCCTATGACCTTGCGAGTGACCGCTCCAGCGCCACCACGCTTTATACAGCCATGGTTTTTGGCACCATATGTTCCGCACTACCCAACGGCGTTTATCGCTCCACGGATAGCGGCGCCAGCTGGGCCAAAGTCAGCGATGCCAGCATGGATGCGCTAATTACAGACAGCACGACCAATAACGTTGAAATCGCAGCGGACGGCACGGATGTGTACGTCGATATCATCCAGAACGGCCGGCCGGTTGGTATTTTCCATTCCGGTGACGGGGCCGCGAGCTGGACATCGATGGATTTACCCCGAACTCCGGTCAGCGGCCCGATCGCGATTACTGCGCCGGGTTTTCTTTCGCCTGACACACCCATCCTGATCAATACTGGCGTGACCCCCCATGGACTCAAGACGCGAACCGAGATAGTTGTAAGCGGGGTGGTTGGAACCAGCGGTGCGAATGGGCTCTGGACCGTATCAGTAGTTGACGACTTCAATTTCACTCTTGATGGCAGTAGCGATGCAACGGCCTGGACGGCCGGCACCGGAACCTGGACCAAGGTGGTCGGTATGAACCCGGGATTCAAGCCCGGAAGCCAGGGCGGAACCCATGCCTCGATCGTCATCGACCCGGATGATCCGGACAGCGTCTTTATCGGCGGCGACCGCCAGGACTTGCCATTTCCGAGTTATATAGGTGCGTTTAATTTCACCGGCCGTTTATTCAGAGGTGATCCGACGGTGACTGCAACAGGTGCAATTCCTTCGCCGCAGTGGCAACACCTGACCCATTCTGATGCGGTCGCCGGGATTCCTGGAGGCGGCACAGCCAACGGGAGCGCTCCACATGCAGATTCGCGGGAGATGGTGTTTGACGCCGATGGTAATCTGATTGAAGCCGACGACGGTGGCATCTACCGGCGAACTTCGCCCGCCGACAACACCGGCGACTGGTTCTCAATCATCGGAAACCTCCAGGTAACCGAGATGCACGACGTGGCTTTTGACAGCGTGTCCGATATCATTATCAGCGGCAACCAGGATACGGGAACCACCCAGCAGAAAACCCCGGGCAGCCTGGTCTGGGACAGCATTCACACCGGGGATGGCGGGGATGTCTCTGTTGATGACATCACGACGGTCGGGTTTTCCACGCGATTTTCCAGTTTTCAGAATGCAAGCTCCTTCAGGCGTCGTGTCTACGATCCCGCCAATGTTTTGCAGAGCCAGCTTTTCCCCACGAGGTTGGTGACCGCCCCTGACGAAGAGCCAATTTACCCGTTCCTGACACCGGTTGAGCTCAATGCGGTTACTCCAACGCGATTGGTGATTGCCGGCTGCAATGCTTTTTACGAATCGGCTAACCAGGGCGACACCCTCCAGCAAATTGACGGGTTGTTTGATTCCATGTGCGCTGGCGGCGGCATCCTGGGGGGTGTGCAAAATGCAATCGCTTACGGTGGTGTTTCCGGCGGAGTGGACAACGAAGAGATACTGTATGTCGGCTCCTTCGATAACATCAACTCCATCTCTACCATCTGGGTCCGCACAGCCGCAGATCCGAATCCCCTGGTGCAGTTGGTTAACTACCCGGCTACCGGGCAGGTCGAGGACATCGTTCTGGACCCGGACGACTGGAAGACGGTTTACGCCATTGAGGGCGCCAAGGTATACAGGAGTATCGATACCGGCGCGTCGTGGACGGATATCACCGGCAACCTGTCCGACACGCTATTACACAGCGCGGCATTCATTCCGGGTTCGCCCGATATCCTGGTCGTCGGGGGGCGCACTGGAATGTACTTCCTCGACCTGTCAGCGCTGCCGGTCACGGTTTGGAGCGCTTATGGCACCGGCTTGCCCAAAGCCCCGGTGTGGGACATGTCCTACGAGGCCAGCGACGACGCTCTGGTGGTTGGCACCCTGGGCCGGGGCGCCTGGAAACTCGATACTGTGGATCCCAGCGGGCCGGAATTCCAGTCTGATCCTGCTCCCAATTCGACTCTTGCGTTTGGCGACCAGTTGATTGATACCGAAAGCGCCGCCATCCCCGTCAAGGTAGACAATCTTGGGGATGCAAACCTGACACTCGCCTGCGCCATCAGCGGCACCAACGATACGCAGTTTATACTCAAAACGTGCGCCACCCCGGTGACGCCAGCCGCCTTCACCAACATCGAAGTCTCTTGCATGCCTACATCAATCGGCGCAAAAACTGCGACGTTGAACGTAACCACCAACGACGTTGATGAGTCAACCGCCGACTATCCCCTGACCTGCAACGGGAGCGATGAACCACTGCCGGAGCTGATTTTTGAAGACGGCTTCGAAATCCCCTGAAGCAGATCAATAACGCCATGCGTATTCGATACCCCAGGTCCTGGGTTCGTTAATGATGCCGGTCAGGTTGTTGAAGTCGATTGTGTAAATATTCTTCTCGGTATTGGTGATGTTACGGCCGAATACCGACAGGTCATGGTGCCCCTCACCGAACCGGTAGCCAACCCGCAGTCCGAGCTCAGACAGCGATTTGCCCCGGTATTCTGTGGCTTCGTAGAGCACGAAGTTAATCTTACTCCGGTATACCCAGTCACCCTTGACGTAGAGTTCGCCGGATTCCAGTTGAGTCATCCAGTCGACGATCAGGCTCGAGGTGATTTTCGGTGCCTGGGGCAGGGGGTTGCCATCGATCAGGTAGGATCCGGCCACTGCTCCTTCCGGGTTGGTGACCGTGCAAGGTGCACCGCAACCGGCCACGGCAAGACCCTTATCCTTGATCTCGGTATCGGTATAGCCGAGGCTGTAGGTGACCAGTAGGGTCGGGGTGATCTTCGCCTGCAGATCCAGTTCAAAACCACTGCCCGTAACCTTGTCGGCATTGATGACCTGGTTGAAATTGGCCGCGCCTCCGACTGCGGTCAACTGCGCGTCTTTCACTTTGTAGGTAAATACGTTGAAATTCACGCGGGCCCTACCACCGGCCAGTTCCGACTTGATTCCCGCCTCATACGAGGTGGAGGTTTCGGAATCAGCCACTGACACCGTATCGCCAAACAACAGCCTGCCCTGGATGGATGGCGCACGGAAACCGGTTGCCACCCGGGCATACCAGCT
>CAYUBS010000012.1:0-40336 GCA_964443145.1 uncultured Wenzhouxiangellaceae bacterium
CACGCCCGGATATCATCGGTATATAGGCGCCGCAGGAGGCAACGATGGGACCGAGCAACAAGCTCACCATATCGCCGACACCACCGGTCGAGTGTTTGTCCAGCACGGGCCCATCCAGGCCGGGCCAACTCAAGATCTCTCCGCTGTCGCGCATGGCCAGAGTCAGCGCCATTTGCTCCTCGATACCCATGCCCCGAAACCAGGTCGCCATCGTAAAAGCGGCGATCTGCGCATCGGACACAGAATGGCTGGAGATGCCCTCCACGAATGAAGAAATCTCCCCGGCAGTCAGTGCAATACCGTCGCGTTTCTTGAGTATGATTTCGTTTGCCAGGTGCATAAGCAATCCTAACAGCTTGCTAAAGTTACAGGGAAGTACCTCTGCGCAGGTAGTTCAGAATAGAATAGGCCCTATCAATACAAACACACCGGACCGTGAGTTATGAAGTCGCTGATCAGGAAAAATCATTTCATCTGGCTGACGCTGGCAATGGTCGGCATGCTCATTGCAGGAGCCCTCTCCAAGCAAATCGAGAATAACCGGACGCTGGAACTGCTGGAGTTCAGCAGCATCATCCTCTTGTTCATTTCACTGTTGAGTTTGAACACGGAACGCAAATGGGGGAAGTTCTTTTTAGCGATTATCGGATTCATGCTGATCGTGGTTATTTTCCGCGGTGTTACGGGAATATATTACTTTGAGTATTCCTACCTCGGATTCCTGTTGATCTTCCTGATAGCCGCCGCCTGGATTGTTGGCGAAAATGTATTGCTGACCGGCGAAGTCGACCTCAATATCGTTACCGGCTCCGTCGCTCTTTACCTGCTGATCGGCCTGATCTGGTCCATTCTCTACACCATGCTGCTGGAATTTTCGCCCAACGCTTTCAACGGGATTGAAGCCGGCCCCTGGTATGACAATATGTCCGTGACAACCTACTTCAGTTTCGTCACCCTGACCACGCTGGGTTATGGCGACATTTCGCCGGTGACACCCATCGCCGAGGTTCTCGTCATCCTGGAAGCGGTTGTCGGCATGTTCTACATGGCAGTCATTGTTGCCAGCCTGATTGGCGCCCGCAGGGATAAATAATTGGCACGTACGATTATTGGCTGAGGACCGAACCGCGCTCTGCCAGTGAACGGCATTTGGAGAAGCCGACATTTACGATGGGCCCATCGGGTTCCAGGCAGGTGCACCGACTGGCGTCGGGCGAGTACGCACAGATCAACGAGTCTTCATACAGTTCCTGTTCTGACTTCCTGCTTCCATCTGCCCGGAAGCTCTCCGGCGTCCTGGCTTGTTCCGACTGCTGTGCATAATTCCCATAAAGAGTGGCCAGATCATCACGCGCGACAAGATAAAGCCCGCCCAGCAATACCAGCAACAAGAAATATCTGAGCAGGCTCCACTGATCAAAATGGCGTCGCCCACCCGGTTGAGAGCGGACTTCACCAATGGTCCTGATCAATTCGTCCGCCTGTTCCCCTTCGATGATCTGCCGGTTGTTTTTCCTGATGTGGGCTACCAGATTTTCCGCAGGCACCACGCTCACAGGCATCGAATCTTCAACACCACTGTGACCAACCAGAACGGTCATAGCGTGGAATTTGGATGCCGACAATTTCAGAAGTTTCTGCAGTGCCTGCAGCTGGACTGCATTGCGATGCACCGGGTTATCAAACCGGGTTGAGCGTCCGAAATGGCTCGACTTCCAACGCTCCTGGAATTCTCCGCCGGACACCTTGCCACGCACATATACGCTCTCGATGACGAACAGGCCGAAGCGGGATAGCACAATGTGGTTCAGGTGCAAGGATCCCCCGCTGAAAGGAATATCAACGTTGTTGAGAATTGTGTAGCGGCTCTTTTCAAGCCCGCTGGAGAGCAACCGGCGAACACGGGTTTCCGCAATATCGCCCCGGAACCGGGGCGAGGAAAAATAGACGATCAGAAGTACAAGAGGCGTAACCCACAGAAGGTGCAGATACACTAGTCAGCCACTAGCCACACTTCGAATATCCGCAGGACAGGCAGGTGGCGCAGTTGTCCATGTTCACCACCGCTTTGGTATGGCACTTGTTGCACAGCGTGGCCGAGGCCGGATAACTGGCGTCGCCATCGCCAGCAGATTCCGTTCTTTTAGAGTCAGTAGCTTCTGCTTCCGCCCGTTTCTGATCGAGAATCAGTTGCTGCTGCTCGGACAGCTCTTCCTTCTCCATCAGGCCGATTTTCTGCAGATGATGTTCGATCACCGCACCGATATCAGCAATGATGGACGGCATGAACTTTCCGCCCGGCTTGAAATAGCCGCCACGCGGATCGAACACTGCCTGCAGTTCTTCTGCCAGGAAAGTAACGTCTCCGCCTTTCCTGAAAACCGCAGACATCAAGCGGGTCAGGGCCACGATCCACTGGAAGTGGTCCATGTTCTTCGAGTTGATAAAAATCTCGAACGGGCGCCGCTGTTCATGCTCGGTACCCAGGTTAAGTATGATGTCGTTGATCGTGACGTACATGGCGTGGTCGTCAAGAGGGGTCTTGATCTTGTAGGTGGAGCCTTCAAGAGCCTCCATACCTTCCGGCCTCATGACCCGTTCCGTCATGCGAATGATGGTTGCTGACGGGCGGTTCTGTTTATCTGCCTGCGCATCTTCCCTGGCTACAGGTTCGTCTTCTTTGACGACTTCATAGCCAACGATTTTATTTGCGATCTTGATACTCATTTCAAAAATCCCTGATTTGTTATTTGGCTCTGTTCTTATCCAGATGCTTATGCCGGGATAGAAAAGAGGTGTACGTCCTTGTACGCAACACCTCCATAAGGTAAGACGGAACCCTAAATCTCCCTCGCCGTCACTATATCCCTGGTTCTATTTTTATTCACATCCGTGTGTCTTATGCACACATCCTTGTTTCGAAAACAGCCTTGACTGTTTCCAATTCTGAGGCTTAAGCCTTTCTTTCTATCCTCTCCGGCTACATCAACCTTATTGAACTGGCCGTTATTTAAAATTTACCGTAGTAGCCTTCTTTGAGCGCATCGAAGAGATTCGCCGCGGTATGCATTTCACCGTCGTATTCTATCTCTTCATTTCCGGGCACCTCGACCACTTCGCCATCTTCAAGAACAAAGCGATACGTTGTGTTTTCCAGGTCTTTATCCTTCACCAACACGCCCTGGAATGCTTCCGGGTTGAAGCGGAACGTTGTACACCCCTTGAGGTGTTTTTCGTGCGCGTAGGTATAGATATCCTTGAAATCTTCGTAAGGAAAATCTGTGGGTACATTGGCTGTCTTGGAAATAGAGGAGTCAATCCATTTCTGCGCTGCGGCCTGGACGTCCACATGCTCGGTCGGCTTTACGTCCTCCGCCGTAATGAAACAATCCGGCAGCCTGGTCGCTTCGTCCTGCGCATAGGGCATTGCGTTGGGGTTAACCAACGCGCGGTAAGCCAGCAACTCGTAGCTGAAGACTTCTACTTTTTCTTTTGTCTTGCGTCCTTCCCGGATCACGTTTCGGCTGTAGTGGTGCGCAAAACTTGGCTCAATACCATTGGAAACATTATTCGCCAGTGACAGCGAAATGGTTCCGGTTGGAGCGATTGACGTATGGTGCGTAAACCGTGCACCCTCTTTGGCCAGGGCGTCGACAAGTTCAGGTGCGTGATCAGCAACCTGCTGCATATACCGGCTGTACTTCGCCAGCAATACTTTACCGGCAACAAGGTCACCGATCTTATAGCCATCAGAACGCATTTCGGGACGCCGCCGCAACATATCTCCGGTCACTTCAAACTGCTCTTCCATGATCGGCGCCGGTCCTTTTTCCCGGGTAAGCTCGAGTGCTTCCTCCCAACCGGCCAGCGCCATCTCGCGTGCGACTTTCTCGGTAAACTCCAGGGACTCGGGCTTGCCGTATTTCATACCCAGCATGGTGCAGGTTGAACCCAGACCGAGGAAACCCATTCCATGACGCCGCTTGCGTGCAATTTCATCACGCTGCTTAGCCAATGGAAGCCCATTGATCTCGACCACGTTGTCGAGCATGCGGGTGAAGATCCGGACGACTTCGCGGTATTCTTCCCAGTTGAATTCAGCTTCATCGGTGAAGGGCTTATCGACAAAACGGGTCAGGTTAACCGAACCCAGCAGGCAGGCACCATACGGAGGCAAGGGCTGCTCTCCACAGGGGTTGGTCGCACGGATGTTCTCGCAAAACCAGTTGTTATTCATCTCGTTGATACGATCGATCATGATGAAGCCGGGCTCGGCAAAATCATACGTAGAGGACATGATCATGTCCCACATTCTGCGGGCAGGCACTGTCTTGTATATGCGGCAGGCAACCAGGCCATCTTCCCTGCAGATGTAGCCATGGGTATCTGGCCATTCACGCCAGATAACCTGTTCCGGGTTATCCAGTTCGATGCCATCTGACTCGTGCTCATTGATCGGAAAAGCCAGTGACCACTTGTCGTTCTTTTCTACAGCCTGCATGAACTCGTCTGTGACCAGCAGCGAACAGTTGAACTGACGCAGCCGGCCGTCTTCGCGTTTGGCGCGAATGAAATCCATTGCATCGGGGTGCCCCACTTCAAAGGTGGCCATCTGGGCTCCGCGACGCCCACCGGCCGAAGAGACGGTGAAGCACATTTTGTCGTAGATATCCATGAAGCTCAGCGGACCTGATGTATAGGCCCCCGCACCGCTAACGTAAGCCCCTTTCGGGCGCAGGGTCGAGAATTCATAACCGATTCCGCACCCGGCCTTCAGCGTCAACCCGGCCTCATGTACTTTTTCCAGGATACCGTCCATCGAATCGCGGATAGTGCCGGACACGGTACAGTTAATCGTGGAGGTTGCCGGTTTGTGATTCAGAGCGCCAGCGTTGGAAATAATTCTTCCGGCCGGTATCGCCCCGCGTCGCAATGCCCACAGGAATGACCGGTTCCACTTCTCTTTCAATTCTTCGGTTTTTTCAACACCTGAAATGGCGAGAGCGACACGCTTATAAGTGTCGTCTATGGTTTCGTCGATTATTTCGTCTGTTTTTGATTTCAGACGGTACTTTTTATCCCAAATGTCCAGGGACGCGGCCTGGAGAGTAATGTCTTTAGAATCAGTGCCGATTGCCTCAACTTGCACGCTGCTCATTAAATCTTCCGTGTAATTGTTTGGTTTTATTAACTTATGGGCACAACTTATTGTGCGCTCTTTTTTTTTATGACACAAGATGTTGTGCCGGCGAGGATAAAAGATACGCCCCTGAATCGATACTGTCAAATGCCTTTGCCACCTTGCCACAAACCCGCCGATCACCCACTTAAACTATTATTTTCAATGACTTAAGCCTGTTTTTCAGTGGATACTACGCTGCCCGGTGTAGTGCAGTTGCGCTGAAATCCGCTTGGCAGCTTGAATTCGCTTCGTCGCAAATTCATTCACCGGCTGACAAGGCCTGATCAAATAGGGCCGTTTTCACCAGAGAAGCGCAGATGTTACACATCATTTTGTACCAGCCGGAGATCCCGCCGAACACCGGCAACATCATTCGCCTGTGTGCCAACACCGGGTCCTGCCTGCACCTGGTTGGGCCGCTTGGGTTCGTCCTGGATGACACCAGGTTGCGCCGCGCCGGATTGGACTACGACGAACTAACTGACGTAAAGCAATACGTAAACTGGGCCGGGTTCCAGGCGGCAAACCCCTGCAAAACAATCTGGGCATACTCCACTCACGGCCGGAAATGCTATAGCGAAGCCCGACTGACCGATGGAGACGGACTGCTTTTCGGGCCGGAAACACGTGGTCTGCCTGAATCCATACTGGAAGAAACCGGGCCGGAACAGACCCTGCGAATACCCATGCAGCAAAACAGCCGCAGTCTAAACCTGTCCAATACCGTTGCCGTGGGCCTTTACGAGGCACTGCGACAATTGGAGTTTCCGCGGTTGCAGTAAATCGAGGCTAAACGGTTTCGTGCTTCTGCTCACGACCCAGCAGGTCTCTGACGCTCTGGTTCGGATCCCTGCCCTGGTGGATGATGCCGTAAACCTGTTCGGCAATGGGCATTTCCACCCCGTGCCTTTGGGACAGACGCCACACTTCTTCAGCCGTCTTGACACCCTCGACCACCTGGCCGATCTCCGCCACAGCCTGCTCGACCGACTTACCGGCACCCAGGGCCAGCCCCAGTCGGCGGTTGCGTGACAAATCGCCCGTGCACGTGAGCACGAGATCACCCATGCCGGTGAGCCCCGTGAGCGTCTGATCACGTGCGCCCAGCGCACGACCCAAACGCATCATTTCAACTAAGCCCCGGGTAACCAATGCAGCCCGGGCATTATCACCCAGGCCCATTCCATCGCTGATACCCGTCGCAACGGCCAGCACATTTTTTACAGACCCACCCAACTCGGCACCGATGATATCGTCACTGGTATACGCCCGGAAATTGCCGCCATGCAACGCCCTGGCCACTCTGGCGCAGTACGTCGGCTCTGTACCGGCTACCGTCACCGCTGTGGGCAGGTTGGCCGCGACTTCCCTGGCGAAAGAAGGGCCGGTCACCACGGCCAGTGGCCGTGTATTTCCAAACAGAGCCTGGGCAGGCTCATGTAAAAATCGACCGGTACCCGGCTCCAGGCCCTTGCAGGCCCAGGAGACGCCCTGCCCCGGCTTGAGCCAGGGCTCGATTTGCGTCAGCAGACCGGCAAATGCATGCGAAGGTACCACCACCAGAATCTCATCCGCCATGCGTACAGCGGTTTCCAGGTCAGGTTCGATCAGTAATTCGGGCGGCAAAGGATGATCCGACAGAAACCGCTGGTTGCAGCGGTTACTTGCTATAGCTTCGATGTGCTGACGATCCCAGTCCCACAATACGGCGCGGGATCCGGAGCGGACCAATTGCATCGACAGGGCGGTACCCCAGGAGCCTGCCCCGAGGACAGCAAACAACAGTTGCCTGTCTTCGCTGACCCGGTTTGCTTCAGTACTCATTGCAGCCGCTGTCAGTTTGCGGGAGAAAACTCTACCGAACCGGCACCACCATTAGCAGAAGGGTCAGCATCACCACCCTTTTCCTGCTCTTCCATCATCTGTTGCATGCGCTGGGCATAAAGCTGGTCGAAATTGACCGGTTGCAGAACCAACGGTGGAAAACCACCATCTGCTACCAGGGTCGAAATTGTTTGCCGTGCATATGGGAACAGGGTGCTCGGGCACATGGTGTTCATGACAGCATGGGTTGCCTGCTCATTGAAACCATTTACCGTGAAAATACCGGCCTGCGCTACTTCTGCGAGATAGGCTGTCTTTTCGCCTACCGAAGCGGTAACGGTGACGGTCAGTACAATTTCGTGCACACCCTCACCCAACGGCTCTACGCGCTGCGCCAGGCTCATTTTCACATCAGCCTGTCCTTCTTCCTGGAAAATCTGAGGCGCTCCCGGAAGCTCGAAGGATACGTCCTTCGTATACAACTTCTGGATCTGGAACTGTGTCTGTGCTGCGTCTTCCGGCGTCATGACCGGATCCTGATTCTGTTCTTCTGCCATGGTTCTCACTCTTTAGGTGTAGGGCCGCAGGTTAATGTCCTGCGACAAAAGGGGGATTATCTCACTATTTAGTGGTGACCGGGAACTGATCGGATCGCCAGGCGGACATACCGCCCTTCAGCACCGCGACATCGCCTGCACCCATTTTTTTCAAGTTTCCTGCTGCAGAAATTGCCGTCTGGCCTGACTTGCAGACCACCAGCAATTTGCTGTCCTGGAGCTTTTGCACCTCAGCATCCGGAGTCGCCAGACGGGACGGAAGAATATGGCGAGCATTCACGATGTGGCCCTTGTTGAAATCTGCGAGCGATGAGATGTCAATGATGACCGCTTCCGGATCGTTGATCCACGGCACAGCCTCGGCCGGCGTCAATTCTGCCAAACCCTGGATTTTGCGCATCAACTCGGTCCAGACCAAAAGCCCGAGAACCACGATGAAACCGCCCACCAGGAGTAGGTTGTTACTTGCAAATTCGAGTACCTGCTCCATTCTTTAATATCTCTTTTGTGAAATAATAATGTTATCCCACAGTCAACGGGCTGACTGACGACTTTTGAACCGCCGGTCATCCGGCTGTGGGCCAGTGACATTTGGTGTCGACAAAGCGCAATTGCAAGTAGGTATAAGCAAATATGAATGACAATATGAAACGCCGCCCTCTCCTGTTGATGATCCTGGACGGCTGGGGTTACCGGGAAGAAACTGAGAACAACGCCATCGCGCTTGGAGAAACGCCCTGCTGGGACAAACTCTTGCAGCAGAACCCCCATGTTCTGATCGAGACATCGGGCGAGGCCGTGGGGCTTCCTGACGGACAGATGGGCAATTCTGAAGTCGGCCATATGAACATCGGCGCCGGCCGCATCGTGTACCAGAATTTCAGCCGGATAACTAAAGCGATCCAGGACGGCAACTTCACTGAAAATCCACAGCTATGCAGCGCCATCGATACGGCTGTGAAAAACGGTAGCACGGTGCATGTGATGGGTCTGCTCTCACCCGGCGGCGTACACAGTCACGACGATCATTTTATTGCCACGGTGCAGATGGCCGCTGACCGGGGTGCGCCCTCTATCGCCGTGCATGGTTTTCTGGACGGTCGCGACACGCCGCCACGCAGTGCAAAGCCGTCTATCCTGCGCATGCAGGAGGTGCTCGACCAGATTCCCGCTGCGGATTTCTCCACCATCAGCGGGCGTTACTATGCAATGGACCGGGATAAGCGCTGGGATCGGGTTGAACGGGCCTACCACGCGATTAGTTCTGCCAAATCCGACCAGCATGAAACGACCGCACTTGGCGCACTGGAACAGGCTTATTCACGGGATGAAAACGACGAGTTTGTGCAGCCAACCGTGATCGGTGATGCCCGTGGAGTCCAGGACGGCGATGTCGTCATCTTCGTTAATTTTCGCGCGGACCGCGCACGTGAAATCACCATGGCTTTCGTCAATCAACCCTTCGATGGCTTTGAGCGCAAGTACATCGAACTGGCCGACTACGTATGCATGACGGAATACATGGCCGGCCTGCCGGTTTCCGTGGCGTTTGCGCCGACCACATTGCCACGCCTGTTCGGTGAGGAACTGGCACAGGCTGGTCTGCGGCAACTGAGGATCGCGGAGACAGAAAAATATGCGCACGTCACATTTTTCTTCAACGGCGGACAGGAAACCCCCTTTGCGCTTGAAGAACGGATATTGATACCTTCGCCGAAGGTGGCCACTTACGACCTGCAGCCTGAAATGAGTGCTCCGGAGCTTACACAGAAACTGGTGCAAGCCATCGAATCTGCGGCCTACGACGTGATCATCTGCAACGTGGCAAATCCGGACATGGTCGGGCACACGGGCAGCCTCGCTGCAGCCTTGCTGGCAGTTGCTGCCGTGGACCGCTGCCTGGGCGCAGTCCGGGACGCCATTGACCGGGTCGGCGGCGAGTTCCTGGTCACCGCCGATCACGGTAATATCGAAATGATGGCTGACCCCAGCACCGGCCAGAGTCACACCGCCCACACCACCAACAAGGTTCCGTTGTTGTTCCACGGCCGCCCGGCGAAAATGAAGGAAGGTGGTTCATTGAGGGATCTTGCACCCACAATGATGGCCCTGCTCGGCTTGCCACAGCCTGAAGAGATGACCGGACAGCCTCTGGTGGAACCTGAAGGTGATCCGGCCTGAGACCCTGAAATATTCAAACTTCAGCCTGGCGGCAATTACACTCCTGCTGCTTTGTTCCGCGTGCGCTTGCCGCTCGGCCAATGCCCAGGAACTGGACAAGTCACAGGCTGAATCCCGGCTGGGCGAGGTCACCAGGGCCATTGGCGAACTGAAGGAGCAACTGGCTTCCGCACGGGCGGATCATCGCAAGGAGCAGAGCCAGCTGCGCGAGCTGGACCTGGCCATCCAGAGCGCCAATAAAAAGTTCCGTGGGTTGGAACAACAAAAGACCATTCACCTTGGCCAACTGGCTGAGCTGGAAGCCCAACGTGGGACATACCTCGACAGCCTGGAACAAAGGCTGGATCAATTGGGCGAGCAACTGAAGTCCTCCTACCGGATGGCCGGACAATCGAGGATGAAACTGGTTCTGAACCAGGATGACCCTGCCCGGCTGGGCAGAATGCTGGCTTATTATGATTACCTCAATCGTGCCCAGGTTGAAAAAATTTCCGGGCTCAAGGAAGCTTTGACCACGCTGGACAATATGCAACAATCGATAGACCTGGAGCTGGCCAGAATCGATCACGTCCAGGCCGAACAACGTACCATCCTGGCTGAACTGGACCAGCAACGGGACGAACGCGGACAATTGCTCGCACGACTGGCCGGGCAGATCAACACCGACGAGACCCGCCTGTCGGAACTGGAGCAGAACCAGCGGGACCTGGAAGCCCTGCTGGAACGGCTGTCGGATGTACTCGCTGACATCCCGGCCGACCTTGGCAGCCGGGTAGGGGTAGCCCGGCAGAAAGGCCATCTGCCCATGCCGATCAAGGGTCCCGTCCGGCACGCCTTTGGACAAAGCCGGACTGCCGGGCTTAAATGGCAAGGCTGGCTGATCGGGGCGGACACCGGAACGGAAGTCAAAAGCGTTGCCTACGGCCGGATTGCTTTTGCCGACTGGCTACGGGGTTATGGGCTGTTGATGATCATCGACCACGGCCAGGGCTATTTGAGTCTTTACGGCCATAATGAGAGCCTGTTACACGAAGTCGGCGCCTGGGTGGAACCCGGTGAACTTATTAGTGTCGTAGGCAGCAACCCGGGCAGCGACCAGGGTTTGTATTTTGAAATCCGAAAGAACGGTAAAGCTGTCGACCCGGCTGCGTGGCTGGCAAGATGATAAAGCTAATTGGACAATACAAAACATGATGAAAACAAAGCTGACTATATTTTCCAGCGCTCTGCTTATCCTTGCCGGAGTCACCTGTGCACACGCTCAGGCCACAGATTCCAGCGAATCCCCAGAGGCAGAAAGCGGACAGGTATCGCAACTGACCCTTGACGATTTGCGGACCTTCACGGATGTTTTTAACCAGGCCCGCAGAAACTACGTCGAAGACGTTGACGACAAGACCCTGCTTGACGCCGCCATCAGGGGGATGCTGCTGGAGCTGGACCCGCATTCAAGCTACCTGCCGGTCAAAGAATACGGGGAACTGAACGACTCTGCCCAGGGCCGCTACAGCGGAATTGGAATCGAGGTGCGGGCTCAGGAAGGAAAAATTGCGGTCCAGGCCATCATCAATGACAGTCCAGCCGACCAGGCCGGAATGAACCCCGGGGATGTCATCACCTCGATAGACGGCCAGCCCATCAAAGGCCGTTTCCTGCCGGATGCAATGGACGAACTGCTGGGTCCGCCTGACACGACCATTGATCTGATCGTACTGTCGCCGGAGGGCGAGTCGCGCGAATTGACGATTACACGCCGGTACATCGTGCCGCCCACCCTCAGCTTCAGATTACTGGAGGGTTCCAACGGCTACTTCAAGGTCACACAATTCCACCGCCAGAGCGCTATTCACTTGCAGGAGGCCCTGGACTCGATCAAGAACGACGGAATTGAACTAAACGCGCTGGTGATCGATTTGAGAGAAAACCCGGGTGGCGTTCTGCAACAGGCGGTGGCCATGGCTGATGGTTTTCTGGACAGTGGTTTGATCGTCTCTACACGCGGGCGCAATTCGACCATGCAGCTGGAATTCAGAGCCCAGCCGGGCCAGTGGCTGCCAGCGGATACGCCGATCATGCTACTGGTCGACCGTGGGACAGCTTCGGCATCAGAGGTGCTGGCCGGAGCGCTGCAGGACAATGGCCGCGCACTGATAGCCGGAGAACGCACCTTTGGAAAAGGATCGGTCCAGACCGTATTGCCGCTGCGTAACGGCGCCGGCATCAAGCTGACCACGGCGCGATACTACACGCCAAGCGGCCGCTCGATTCAGGCCGAAGGCATCAAACCGGACGTAATGCTTGAATCGGATGAATTGACGGAGACAAATGACACCAGGGGCCGTGAAGCCGACCTTGAAGGTCATTTAGGCAAAGAGTCGGTAAGCCCTGACGGTGGCTCTGCCCCTGCCAGCATCCCACTCGAAGGTTTTCCGCTGGAGGAGCTGCTCCAGGTCCTGAAGGACGAGGGCTTAATAGCCGGTTAGTCGGGTTTTGAGCGTCCGTGGGGCTGTACCGGAAACGGTGTCACTTTCTCACCGGTTTCGCGATCCCTGATTAGACACTGCCCGCGCTTTTCGACTTCTTCAATGCGCAAAACACTCTGGATCGGCAGGTGCAGAATGCGCGCATCCTTGAACTCATCGCGCATTTTTTCTTCGGTCGGGTCGACAACGAGGCCTTCCGTGGTGTCAAAAACCAGGTCCGAAACCTCGATAAACCCCCACAAGCCGCTGGAAGTCACGCCTTCGCTGAACAACTCGTATACCTTGCCACTGTTCAGGAAAATAATTTTATAGAGCCGCTTTTCTGCCATGTTAGATCTCTAATGTCCTTGATCGGATCAGGGCCGTATCTGCGCCAAAGCCCTGGCAATCAGGGCAAAGCTCAGACCCAGCGCAAATCCTGCGAGGTGGGTCCACCACGCTACCGCAACATTTATGGGGCCAAACACGGTGTAAAGCAACTGCAGTGTGAACCAGGAGCCAATGACCAACAGCGCAGGAACGCGTGCGAACTGCAGGTAAACCCCGAGGGGAAGGAATAACCCGATCCTGCGCCTGGGAAACAAGCCAAGGTAAGCACCAACCACGGCGGAAACCGCACCACTTGCTCCGATGATAGGCGTATCCAGCCCGGGTACGCGCAGGGCCACGATGACATTGGCGAGTGCACCGCCGAACAGGAAAATCAGGCTCATGCCGAATGCCCCCAGACGCTGCTCAACCTTGATCCCAAATACCCAGAGGTAAGCCAGGTTGCCAACCAGGTGAAGCCCGTTGGCGTGAATAAACAGCGAAGTCACAACTGTCAGTGAAGACAGGGTCCACCAGCTGGACGGACCTTCGCCCAATATCGCTGACGTTGTCGAAGGCTGCATACCACCCACATCGATCATGGCCTGTTGCATAACCGGGCTAAGGCTGCTGTATACAATCAGCGCAAATATGCACAGTAGACTAATGCTAATGGTTACAAAAGGTGGGTGTGGCGGGCTATCCGACCAGTTGGTAACGATTCCGTTGGCCACCGGGTCAACCTTTCACGAGAAAGCGGTATTTCCTATATACGAAAATGGCACCGTCCCTGCGAATTTCATCCAACACCAGGCCGCTTTGCAACTCGTCCTTTTCCGTCAGGCGCTGACCGTCAGTCAGCAGGAACCGGTCACCAGGTCGTTCCGCGTAAACGAGTACGGATATTCTTATCACCGGCAGGTTATCTCTGATCCCCTGCGGCAACTCCCAGTAAGAGATTGGCTCGGAAACATGCGGCTCGACCCGCGATGTCCTACGCGCCGTGCTGTCTTCTACAGGCTGGGACGCTGCCTTTGCTGTCCTGGTGTCCGGCTCTGAGGTTTGTGGCGCACGGCTGGTCCTGGGCTGCGAATCTTTCAGGGCCAGTAGTTTATCGGTGTCCTTATCAACGGGTTTACCCTGGACCGGGTCCCTGGCCTGGAATGACTTGAAAGACTGGTTGACCCGGGTCTTGTCTTTTGCTGCACTGTCTTTTGTCGCGCTGTCTGAGGCCATCTGCGGAGCCAGTTTCAAGCCACCCGGCATGCCGGGTTTTTTCGCTGACTTTTCCGCCCGGAACGACTCGGTTGGAGTCCGTGGTTTCGGCTCCGTCATTTGTGTGGTCACTGTGCCATCTTCCTGTCGCTCAGCCGCGACCGCCACAATGGGCGCGGAGCCAGACTCCGGCACGCGAAACTGCTTCCATCCAAACCAGCCCATCACGCCCACACTGATGGCCACCAGGACCGGCACAATCCACTTGAATTGTTCGTCTGCCTGGGCCGATTGATCCCCGGTGTGGGTTTGCAGCGTAGGGGTCTGGCCCAGTTGCCGCTGTTGTTCCGATTTTTTCAGCGCCTCCAGCAAAATGGACATGGCTATGAGCTCTCCTCTGCTACCAGCACCAGTCGGGGCTCGGTGATGGTCGGCGCCATTAAGTGAATCAGCGTATTCGGTCCGACGATCCCGTCGGCCTTTAATCCGTTACGGACCTGGAAGCCCATTAACCAGGTCTCAAAACCAGCATTGAATTCCTGGTCACCACTCCAGGGTGACTGCGCAAATTCTGCCATTTCGATGACGATATCAACAGCCACACCGGACTCTCCACGGCGAATCTCAGCAGGCCAGCCGGGGGCTTGTGGCCAGGCGACGAAATACTCGCCCAGCCAGCGTGACTCAACGGCATCACGGGAAACTTCAATCACCTCGTCCCCGGAACCTACCAGCAAGCCGCGCTGCGAAAAACCACGCAGTACCAGGAAATGCGGACTGTCCTCCTGCAGGACCAGGACGACCGGCAAACCCAGGTTCCTGATACGCAACCAGGTTCCCTGGTCGCGGACACAGGCAAATCCGGTGCCGGCCACACCATCACAGGCCGTAGCGATGGCAGTTGCCCCGGCCCTGTCCTGCCACAATTCAGCCAGTGTGCTCCATGCACGCCGGTGCTCGTTGTCCAGCCAACGGGACTCAATCAGGGCCAGTGGTAACGGCTCGGGCTGCGATTCGGGTGAGTAGCCCCCTATCGCAGGCTGTTCCACGATTTCAGCTGGGGCCAGGTCTACCGGCACCGGCGGCGTATCCGCCCGCTCGACCTGCGGGACAGGTTGCTGTGCAACTTGCTCGCCCTGCATGGGCGGGCCCCACATCAATACACTGATCAGGGCCAGCGCTGTGACGGAAGCGGTGGCTAGCAACCAGGGCAGGCGGGTCGAATGCACCCGCGCCTCACTCGGCTGGACCTCGTTAGCCGCTGCATGGACCAGCGCCGGCGTTACGTTGGCCGTCTCCCGGGCGTAGGCTCCGGCCAGGGCACGGTCAGCGATAATATTGATCAGCCGGGGCACACCACCCGACCTTTGGTACAGCGCCCGCATGGCTGAACGCCGGAAAGGATTACGTTGAGCCCCCGCCACCTGGATGCGGTGCTTCACATAACCGTGGGTCTCTTCCTGGTTGAGCGGTGAGAGGTGATAGCGCGCTGTGATGCGCTGTGCCAGTTGCCGCAGGTCCTGCCTTTGCAGCAACTGCCGCAGTTCAGGCTGCCCCAGCAAAACCATCTGCAGCAGCTTGTCTTTCGATGTTTCCAGGTTGGTCAACAAGCGAACCTGCTCGAGGGCTTCGGGACTCAGGTTCTGGGCCTCGTCTATCACGATAACCACGCGCCGGCCCTGTGCGTGCTGTCCGAGCAAGTAGCTGTTCAGGGCATCCACCATCAACTTGTTGCTGTCGGCAATCCCTCCGGTGTCTATACTCAGTTCTTCACAGATCGTGGCGAGCAACTCCCGCGGGGTCATCAGCGGGTTGAGCACCAGCGCAACACGGGTCTCATCGGGCACCTGCTCCAACAGGCAGCGGCATATCGTTGTCTTGCCGGTGCCGACTTCGCCCGTCAACTGGACAAAACCACCGGCACCACCCTGGCCCACCCCATATAACAGATGCGCAAGGGCGTCCCGGTGAGCCGCACTCAGGTAAACAAACGCCGGATCAGGCGTTATCGAGAACGGCACTTCGTTCAATCCAAAAAACTGCAGGTACAAAATAGTCTCTCTGTTTAATCGTCCAGATCGAGCAGGATCGTATTGCCTCCGACCGCTGCGGTGTTCACCGTGAGCGTCCTTTCAGTGGCGAAGCGGAACATGTAGTGTGGACCACCTGCTTTCGGGCCGGTTCCAGATAGCCGTTCTCCGCCAAATGGCTGCACGCCGACCACGGCTCCGATCATAGTCCTGTTGATGTAACAATTTCCAGCCAGCACACGCTTAGCAATGTACTGCTGCGTATGATCGATCCGACTGTGAACTCCCAGTGTCAGACCATAGCCGGTCGAATTAATTTCATCGATAATCTTGTCCAGGTCCCGGGCACGATACCTGACAATGTGCAGTATGGGTCCGAAAACTTCCTCTGTCAGCGTATTGATCGAATCAATTTCAAAAGCGCAGGGGGCGAAGTAATGACCCGAAAGCCCTGAGCCCAGCGGCGCACGCGCGACCAGCCTGAAATCCTTTTCCATTTTTTCTGCATGGGCCCGCAACTCTTCCAGCGCAGCCCCGTCGATCACCGGACCGACGTCTGTGCTGAGCATCCTCGGGTCGTCGATGATCAGTTCCTGCATGGCCCCGGACAACAGTTCCATGATGCGATCTGCCACGTCTTCCTGCAAGAAAAGCACGCGCAGTGCAGAACAGCGTTGTCCTGCGCTGTGGAAGGCGCTGTGAATAACGTCCTGGACCACTTGTTCGGGCAGTGCCGAACTGTCCACCAGCATCGCGTTCTGACCGCCGGTTTCGGCAATCATCACCGCCAGAGATGAGTCGTCACGGGCCGCGAGGCTGCGGTTGATCAGGCGTGCGGTATCCATCGACCCGGTTAAGGCCACGCCGTCCACGCGGGAGTCTGAGGTGAGTTTGGCACCCACTACGGAGCCCCTGCCCGGTATCAGCTGCACGGCCGCCCTGGGAACACCGGCACGGTGCAGGGTGCGGATGGCCAGTGCGGCGATCGCCGGGGTCTGGTCCGCCGGCTTGGCCAGTACCGTGTTGCCAGCCGCCAGCGCCGCACTGACCTGGCCAACGAAAATGGCCAACGGGAAGTTCCACGGACTGATACAGACAAACACGCCTTTCCCGTGCAGGCTCAACTCGTTGCGCTCGCCGGTAGGGCCCGGCAGAACCATCGGGCTGTCGAAATCCTTCCGGGCCTGGACGGCGTAGTAGCGCAGAAAATCAACCGCCTCGCGTATTTCCGCGATTGCGTCATGTGCGGTCTTGCCGGCTTCGCGGCAGCACAGGGCCATGTACTCGGCGAAGTCTGCTTCCATCAGGTCTGCAGCCGCTTCGAGCAGCGCGGCCCGCTCCGCTCCAGCTGTCTCATCCCACTGGAGGGTGAAAGCACGGGCATCTTCGATAGCCCCCTCCAGTTCTTCTGCACTGGTTTGACGAACCGTTCCAATGATGTCGTCCAGACGCCCCGGGTTGATGTTGTCCTTGGTCGGCCCGGCTTGCGGGCCTATCTTGCGGGCCAGCAAGGGCTCAACGTTCCAGCGGGTATTCGCGAAAGGCTGCATGCGGGCAGCCAGAGCGGTGACTTCAGTCCCGTTGGCGAGATTCATGCCGGCTGAATTGACCCGCTCAGTACCGTATAGACTTGCCGGCAGAGGAATTGAAGGGTGCGACGCCACTTCAGTGGCGGCAACTTTCTTAAGGGGATTCTCCACCACTCTCTCGACCGGAAGCTCGTCATCGACGATGCGATTAACGAAAGAGGTATTGGAGCCATTTTCCAACAAACGCCGGACCAGGTACGGCAACAGGTCTTCGTGGCTGCCAACCGGAGCATACACCCGGCAGGCGTGCCGGAACCCTTCCCCGGTCATGACGATGTCATACAGCTCGCGGCCCATTCCATGCAGCCGCTGAAACTCGTAATCCAGCCGGTCGCCCGCCAATTCCGTGACAGTGGCGATCGTTTGCGCGTTATGCGTGGCGAACTGTGGATAAAAGTTTTCGCGCAGGGCGAGGACCTTTTTTGCACAGGCGATGTAGGCGACGTCGGTGTTGGCTTTGCGCGTATAGACCGGGTAACCCGTAAAACCCTCTACCTGCGCGTGCTTGATTTCGGCGTCCCAGTAAGCCCCTTTCACCAGTCGTACCGGGATGCGCTGCCCGCTTTTCGCAGACAGGCCGGCCAGCAGGTCGATGACCTCGGGGGCCCGCTTCAGATAGGTCTGCAGAGCTATACCAAAGCCATTCCAACCTGCCAGGGACGGGTCCAGAATAACGCCACTGAACACATCCAGGGTCAGCATCAGGCGATCCGCCTCTTCGGTATCGACGGTCAACGCCATCCGGTTCGCCATCGCCAGCTGAGCCAGCTCGAGCAACCTGGGCGTTAATTCACGCACTACCCGCTCGCGCTGGCCGAATTCGAAACGGGGATGCAGTGCCGACAATTTCACTGAAATACTGGGAGCAGCGAAAACATCCCCTGAAAACTTCCTTGAACCAATCGCCAGGATGCCTGCCCTGTAGGACTCCATGTAACGATCGGCGTCTTCGAGGGTTAGGGCCGCTTCGCCCAGCATATCGAACGAGTGACGGTAGCCCGTGTTCTTTTTCTTTTCCGAGCGATCCAGTGCCTCATCAATGTTCCGGCCCATCACGTACTGGTGACCCATGATGCGCATGGCCTGCCGGATGGCCGTTCTGACAACGGGTTCACCACTGCGGTTTATCACACGCTTCAGCGTCGACTTGAAACGGGTCTGAGTTGAATCGGGCAACGCCACCAGCTTGCCCGTCAGCATCAGCCCCCAGGTGGACGCATTAACCAGTACCGAAGAGCTTTTTCCAAGGTGGGATTCCCAATTAGCATCGCCCAGCTTGTCTGCAATCAGTTTCTCCGCGGTGTCGTGATCAGGAATACGTAGCAGGGCCTCGGCCAGGCACATCAGGATCACGCCCTCTTCCGAAGACAGGTCATACTGTTGCATAAAGGCATCCAGCAGACCCCGGTCAGCCTGTTTGGAGCGCACTTTCTCAACCAGCTTCCTGGCACGCTGATCAATTCTTTTCTGCGCATCAGCGTCCAGTTGCACCGCGGCCATCAGTGCATCGACGGCCTGCGCCTCATCCATGTGATAAGAACGGTCTATAGCCGCCCTGCCCGGCTTGTTGGAAATCGATCTGGGAAGCAAAAAATCGTAAGATTGATGGTCGTTCACTGCAGGTTCTCCCGGTACGTATATATGCCCCGTAAGTTTACTCTGCAGGGCCATCCATGAAAACACACTGTGAAATTTATCAAGCTTTTCTTGCCCCTGACTTGGCTGCGCGGATACAATTGCGGGCTTGGCGTTTGACTCAGGATTTCCATGGTCGTTTCGTGGCAGAGTTCTGACGGGACAAAAGCAAGCATTAAGGCGCGGGGTAATTTTTCCCTGGATGCCGGGGGCTTGCTAAACCTGTTGCTTGCACTTGCATTCGTCAGCCTGTTCCTGGCGGGGCTGCTGGCGTTGCAGGGCTACTGGCCGATATTGCTGATCGCCATAATACAATTAGTATTGGTTGGCTGGGTGCTGATACGGGCCTGGCAAAGAGCCTGGATTTCGGAAGTCATCGAAATACGCGAGGACTTTGTCAGGGTCATACGGCAAAGGCACAAGCGCAAACGTCAATACGAGCTCGAGACAGCCTGGGCCGTTGTAGAATTGAGACAACCCGATGTTGCCTGGTACAACCCCAGGCTGCAGTTGAGATCAAGGTCTCAGGTTGTGGAACTGGGTTCGTTTCTGACGAGCGAAGAAAAACATCAACTCGCAAAGTACGTGCAGAGTGCGATTGAAAAACACAGCGCCATGAACGGCGCACTAAACTTCTGAGGCTTTTTATTCCAATGAAGAAACAAAATACTTTCATTGTCACAGCAGCAGTAACCGCGGCCGTCATTGCCGCATTCTGGTTGCTCCTGGCTGCCCCTGCTTACACCGGAAATGAAATCAACATGACGCGCGGGGTTACTGCCGTGTCGATGGTCAATTATCAGTTACACATGGTTGTCCTGTGGATCTGCGTGGTCATTGGCGTGATTGTTTTCAGCGCCATGTTCGTTTCCATCGTGTTACACCGTAAGTCCGCGGGACACAAAGCCGCACAGTTTACGCACAGCACCACGGCTGAAATCATCTGGACGGTCATCCCGATCGTGATCCTGATCGCGATTGCGGTACCGGCGACCAGTGCGCTGGTCAAGATGGAAGTAGCGCCGGAAACAGAAATGACCATCAAGATCACCGGCTTTCAGTGGCGTTGGAAATACGAGTACGTGGAAGACGAGATTGAGTTTATTTCTTCGTTACAGTCTGATTCCAACGCGGCCCGGCGCCTGGCTTCCGGAACCGACCCGGAGACGGTAGACAATTACCTTCTGGACGTTGATAAGCCCCTGGTCCTGCCGGCCAACACCAAGATCAAATTCCTGATCACCGCTGACGATGTCATCCATTCCTGGTGGGTTCCGGCGCTGGGCTGGAAACGCGACGCGGTTCCAGGATTCATCAACGAGGCCTGGACAGAAATCATGGAGCCGGGTGTATACCGCGGCCAGTGTGCGGAATTGTGCGGCAAAGACCACGGCTTCATGCCGATTGTCCTGAACGTACTGCCGCGGGCGGAATACGAGGCCTGGGTTGGCCAGCAACGCCAGGAAATGGCGCATGAGCAATCACAGGTTGAACGTCTCTGGACCCGCGCTGAGTTGATGGAACTGGGTGAGAATGTTTACGCGACACAGTGCGCAACCTGCCACCAGGCCGATGGCCAGGGGCTGGCACCCGCATTCCCTGCACTGGCAGGCAGCACCGTTACCACCGGCCCCGTACAGGACCACATCGACGTGGTCCTGCATGGCCGCGAAGGAACTGCGATGCAGGCCTGGAGCAAGATGCTGTCCGACTCGGATATCGCAGCCACTCTGACCTACACCCGCAACGCTTTTGGCAATGAGACCGGTGACGTGGTTCAGCCACAGACCATCGCCCGTATCAAAAATGGATAAAACACAGGAATTGACGACATGAGTATCGATAGCACTCATAGCCACGACGGCGACACACACGACGATCACGACCACAAGCCGAGCGGGTTTCTGGATCGCTGGTTGTTCACAACCAATCACAAAGACATCGGCACGCTGTACCTGGTGTTTTCGCTGTTGATGTTCTTCATCGGCGGCAGCATGGCCATGATCATCCGGGCGGAACTCTTCATGCCCGGGCTGCAACTGGTTGAGCCGGACTTCTTCAACCAGATGACCACGATGCATGCGCTGGTCATGGTCTTCGGCGCTGTGATGCCGGCCTGGGTTGGTTTCGCCAACTGGATGATCCCGATGATGGTCGGAGCACCGGACATGGCTCTGCCGCGGATGAACAACTGGAGCTTCTGGATTCTTCCCTTCGCTTTCACGATGCTGTTGAGCACCCTGTTCATGGATTCCGGCGGACCGGCTGCCGGCTGGACACTGTATCCCCCACTCAGCCTGCAGGGTGGCCAGAGCCTGGCGTTTGTCGTGTTCGCTGTCCATATGATGGGTATTTCTTCCATCATGGGTTCGATCAACGTCATCGCGACCATCCTGAATATGCGCGCACCGGGTATGACCCTGTTGAAAATGCCCCTGTTCGTGTGGACCTGGCTGATCACCGCGTTTCTGTTGATTGCTGTCATGCCGGTACTGGCGGGCGCAGTCACCATGCTACTGACCGATCACTTCTTCGGCACCAGCTTTTTCAATGCAGCGGGCGGCGGCGACCCGGTGATGTTCCAGCATATCTTCTGGTTCTTCGGTCACCCCGAGGTTTACATCATGATCCTGCCAGCCTTCGGCGTGGTCTCAGAGATCATCCCGACCTTCGCACGCAAGCCGCTGTTCGGTTACACAGCCATGGTCTATGCAACGGCCAGCATCGCGTTCCTGTCCTTCATCGTATGGGCGCACCACATGTTCACGGTTGGCATGCCACTGACGGGCGAACTGTTCTTCATGTACGCCACCATGCTGATCGCGGTACCGACCGGCGTGAAGGTGTTCAACTGGGTCAGCACCATGTGGCGGGGCTCCATGACGTTTGAAACGCCGATGCTGTTCGCGATCGCTTTCGTCGTGCTGTTCACGATCGGTGGACTGTCCGGCCTCATGCTGGCACTCGCATCCGTTGATCTGCAATATCACGATACTTATTTCGTGGTCGCCCACTTCCACTACGTGTTGGTACCGGGAGCTGTATTTGCATTGATGGCCGGCACCTATTACTGGCTGCCGAAATGGACCGGGCACATGTACTCCGAAAAGTGGGGCAAGATCCACTTCTGGATCTCCGCTATCTCGGTAAATGTCCTGTTTTTCCCACAGCACTACCTGGGACTGGCCGGCATGCCACGACGCATTCCCGACTACTCCACACAATTTGCTGACTTCAATATGATTTCTTCTATCGGTGGCTTTATTTTCGGCGCCTCACAGTTGATCTTTGTTGGCGTCATCGTGCACTGCGTCTACAAGAGCAAGCAGGCTGCGGCCGGCCGGGTCTGGGAAGGCGCGAAGGGCCTGGAATGGACTCTGTCCTCACCACCGCCATATCACTCCTTCAATACGCCGCCGGTGATCGATTCGACCACCATTGCGCATGCCGGGGAGGCTCACTGAGCCGATTGATGAACGCAGACAGCCACCACGACATAAAGGACCAGCGCAAGAAAGCTGTAAAAACAGCCCTGGCGCTGGGCTTTGTCGCGGCCGTCATTTTTATCGCCTTTATCCTATCCGGGGTGTTTGGCACTTCATTATGAATAGACCGTCGCATAAAAAGCTGGTCCGAAAGCTGGTATTGCTATCAGTAGCGATGTTCGGTTTCGGCTTTGCTATGTGGCCGCTGTACAACGTCTTTTGTGACCTGACAGGCCTTGGCGGCCGTGGGGTCAAAGTGGTTGAAAGTGCTGGCGAGATGCAAAAATCTGACCGCAAGGTCAGGCTGCGTTTCGACGCGACGGTGAATTCTGGCCTACCCTGGATATTCCAGGCGAAGGAAAAATCAACGATGGTCTCGCTGGGGGAGATGAGCGAGGCTTTTTACCTCGCGATGAATCCGGCTGACGAGGCCATAGCCGGACAGGCGATTTACAATGTAACGCCACCCGAGGCCAGCCTGTATTTCGTAAAAACCGAGTGCTTTTGTTTTACGCAGCAAATATTACAGGCACAGGAAAGCAGGGAAATGCCGGTGTATTACTTCATACAACCGGATTTACCCGAGTACATAAAGGAAATAACACTGTCTTACACATTTTTCCGTGATGAAAAGGCCGGAGCTGTTGCCATGACGAACAACTCCACTTCATCATCGAATTGATATATATAGATAGTTGCACGGACTAACGAGGCTTAGAAATGGCACATCACGCTGACGACTCCTATTACGTACCCCACGGAACCAAGTGGCCGATCATCGGCTCGTTGGGAATGATCACCCTGATGTCGAGCGCGGCATTCTGGGTGAACGACTCTACGATTGCTCCCTGGACCGCCCTGATTGGCGCACTGGTGCTGATCTACATGATATTTGGCTGGTTTGGCGAAGTGATCCGGGAAAGTGAATCCGGCATGTACAACGCACAGGTGGATTCATCGTTCCGCCTGGGCATGATGTGGTTCATTTTCTCCGAGGTCATGTTTTTTGCCTGTTTCTTCGGTGTGTTGTTCTATGCCCGGATGTTTTCCGTCCCCTGGCTGGGTGGCGAAGGTACCGGTGCATATACCAACGAACTGCTCTGGCAGGGTTATGACGCTGTCTGGCCCACCGCCGGGCCGGCAGAACTCGGCGGCTCCTTCCAGACCATCCCGGCATTCGGCGTTCCGTTCCTCAATACATTGATCCTGCTGACGTCCGGTTTCACGGTAACGATGGCCCACCACGCCCTGAGGAAAAACCTGCGCGGCAGGCTGATCACGTGGTTGCTGGCAACCGTCGCCCTGGGCTTCCTGTTCGTGTTCTTCCAGATCGAGGAATACATGGAGGCTTACCAGCACCTCGGGTTGACTCTGGGCTCTGGGATCTATGGGTCTACTTTCTTCATGCTGACCGGGTTCCACGGCATGCACGTTACGCTTGGTGCCATTATGCTAACGGTGATCGCCATTCGCGCCATTCGCGGGCATTTCACTCCGGATCAACATTTTGGTTTTGAAGCAGTGGCCTGGTACTGGCACTTCGTTGACGTTGTCTGGCTGGGGCTGTTTATTTTTGTCTACGTCTATTGAGACAACCACATTAAGCCGGAACCGAAATTCCGGGCGACCCGATAAAGAAACTGAGGCCCGCCTATGGCGGGCTTCGTCTTATTGAGGTTCGCTGGTCTGTTGGTCGGGCTGCACTCTAACCGGGCCGCTGTTGGGTTCAATCCAGCCCATTTTATAAGCGCCCCAGAGGAACATGAAGAGCAAAAGGGACAGTCCGATTCGCCAACTGAGGCGATTGACCGTACGACTGCCCTTTCCATGATCCTTCGCCATAAAAAAGAAAGCGGAAACCAGGCTGTAGACAATGGCAATTAGAAATACAATGATCAGGATTTTGATGACCATGATGATCTCGAGTGACCGTGTTGGGTACCCTTCATTATAGCCAATCAACTGCCTTGACGATGGAACAGTTATGTCTTTCCGGCCTTCAATCAAACTGACCCTGGTGCTTCTGGCGCTGACCGTGGTGTTTTTCCGCCTCGGTCTTTGGCAATGGGATCGAAAAGCTGAAAAAGTTTTACTTTTTGATTCGTTCGAAAACGCACCAGTGCAGACAATCGGACAGGCGCTGTCCGCTACAGCACCGTTTGTTCGGGTCGAGGCCGAAGGCCACTATGACCCGGTCCGCCATACGCTGCTGGACAACCGTATTTTCAAGGGCCGCGCGGGCATACATGTGCTGACGCCTTTTACTCTGTCGGACGGCAGCAATGTTCTGGTCAACCGGGGCTGGCTGCCGTTAGCAGCGGACCGTCGCTCATTGCCGGAGTTCGACACAGCCCCCACGAAACAGCGTATTAGCGGTATTCTCACAAGGCCGGTGACCGGGGGCCATCGGGTCGGCGACGCCGATAAATTAGTGCAGGACCAGTGGCCGCAGTTAATGACTTACCTTGACCTGGATTCCATTAGCGCCGCAACAGAGAAATCGCTGGAGCCCTGGATTTTGTTACTTGATGCCGCCGATGAAAGCGGATTTGAAGACCGCCAGTGGCGGGCTGCTGTAATGGAGCCCAAGATGCATGGCGCTTATGCGCTGCAGTGGTTCTCACTGGCTGCCGCCGCGGTGGTCATCTGGCTTGTGCTGGGCGTGCGCAGGGCGCGCCGAACCAATGGAACAGAACTATGAATGGAAAACGCTCACCGCGGGTACTGCTGGTCATCATTGCAGCGATGTTCCTGCTGCCGCTACTGCTGGCCTGGCTTATGTATACCGGCACGATAGATTACCAGCCGGGCGCTACGCGTAACCACGGACAACTGATCACTCCTCCCCTGCCCATATCATGGGATGAGGTTGAGGGTAGCGAGGCTTTCAGGGAACACTGGGTGATATTGCACGCGGTACCTGACCCGTGCGCCGCCGACTGCATCTCACAGGTCTCCGCTCTGCGCCAGATTCACCGTGCCTCGGGCCGCCAGCAATCCCGAATCCTGATTGCCCTTTTGGTCGACGAACCGGTAGCCGATGACTTTTCGGCCATGCTGAACCAAACCTATCCGCAGTTTCACCTGGTCACCAACCCATCCGGTAGCCTGAAGAGCTCCATGCAACAGGCCGCAGCCTGGGCTCGCGCTGTATACTTGGTTGATCCGCTTGGAAATATAATGATGGCCTATCCAGACGGCGATGACCCGAATCACCTCAAGCAAGACCTCAAACGTCTGCTGACCTGGTCAAAACTGGACGAGCAATAATGAGCCCAATTCTGCACCGCCTTGCTGTAACCGCCGCACTGATCGCTTTTACCGTGATTATGCTGGGGGCTTTTGTTCGCCTGTCGCACGCAGGACTGGGTTGCCCTGACTGGCCCGGTTGCTACGGTCAGCTTACCTGGCCGGTCGAATCTCACGAGTTGACTGAGGCCAACCAGGCTTTTCCTGAACGGCCGGTTGAGTCCGGCAAGGCCTGGAAAGAAATGGTCCATCGCTACCTGGCAGGTGCTTTGGTCCTGCTGGTGCTGGGCATCAATATACTCGTCTGGAAAGCAGCCGGAGCCGGCAAACACCTGCGCATGCTGGCTGGAATCTTGCTGGCCATGATTTTATTTCAGGCTGCACTGGGAATGTGGACCGTTACCCTGAAGCTATTACCGCTGGTGGTCATGGGCCATTTGATGGGAGGTCTGGCGACATTCAGCCTGCTGCTTTGGCTCTGCTGGCGAACCCGCCCGCAACCACTGTCCGGGTCGAATGAACCGTTCCGGCGATTACGCCCCGCGATCGTCGTCGCTTTACTGGTACTGGTGGTGCAACTGATGCTTGGCGGCTGGACCAGCGCTAATTATTCAGCCCTGGCCTGTCCGGATTTTCCAACCTGTCAGGGCCAGATATGGCCAGCCGCAAATTTCACCGACGGTTTCGTCATGTTGCGTGAGATTGGCGTTGATTATGAAGGCGGTGTGCTGGATTTGCAGTCACGTGTCGCCATCCACGTGGCACACCGCACCGGCGCCCTGGTCACGTTGTTGGTGGTCGGGTTCCTGGCCATTGCGCTGATCCGACAGCCTGCATCGAGAACAGCCGGATGGGTACTGGGCGGCTTGTTGCTCGCACAGATTGCGCTGGGTATCCAGAACGTCGTTCTGCACCTGCCGCTGGTTAACGCCGTCGCGCACAACGGCATGGGTGCCCTGCTATTGGCTGCGATGCTGTGGCTGTTGAACCGCTCGTCGGAACAGGTGGATTAAGCTGATGTCCTCCCTGGCCGGCCGTTACTATGAATTGTGCAAACCGAGGGTCGTGTACCTGATCGTGTTTACAGCTGTAGTTGGCATGATCCTGGCCGTTCCCGGCTGGCCGCCAATCAATGCCATGGTGTTCGGCACGATAGGGATCGCACTGGCGGCATCATCGGCTGCAGCGATTAATCACTTGCTTGACCAGCGCATTGATAAGGTCATGGCACGAACCCGAAACCGCCCTCTGCCGTCAGGCCAGCTTGGCACCACCCAGGTCCTGGTTTTTGCTTTGATACTGGCGGCATTATCCATGGCCGTGCTGATCGCCTGGGTGAACGTACTGACTGCCGTTTTGACGTTTTTTTCACTGATCGGCTACGCCATTATCTATACCGTCTGGCTCAAGCGTGCCACGCCGCAGAATATCGTGATCGGTGGCGCTGCCGGAGCCGCTCCGCCGGTGCTCGGCTGGACCGCCGTGACCGGCTCGGTCGACCCCCACGCGCTGATCCTGTTCCTGATCATCTATGTCTGGACCCCTCCACATTTCTGGGCACTGGCGATTCATCGCCGTAAGGACTACGCCGCCGCGGACATTCCCATGCTGCCGGTCACCCATGGCAACCGCTTCACGCGCTGGCACATCCTGTTCTACACCATCCTGCTGGTCATCGTCACTACACTGCCCTACCTGACCGGCATGAGCGGCCTGCTGTACCTGGCAGGGGTGACGGTCCTGAACATCGGGTTCCTCTGGTATGTCCTGCTGATGATGCAGAACAAGGACGATCGCCTTCCGATGCAGACCTTCGGTTATTCCATCATTTACCTGATGGTGTTGTTTGTGTTTCTGCTCGCCGACCATTTTTTGAAACTGGTTTTATACTAGGCAGGTATTCACCCGGCCCGTTCTAAACTAAAAGAGAAGCAAAGCCATGAGCAAGCAGACACCCACCCCTTGCGGAGACGCCCCACTATACGAACTGGAAGACCATGGCGAATTTGTCATGCGCCACATCGGTCCCCGCAAAGAGGACGTGGACATCATGCTGAAGGCCATCGGGGCCTCATCTCTGGATGAACTGATCAGTAGCACCTTGCCGCCGTCCATCCAAATCGATGAGCCGCTGGACCTGCCGGAACCGCGAACGGAAGCGGATACCCTGTCCAGGCTTAAAGAACTGGCCAGGCGTAACCTTGTTCAACACAGCATGATCGGAATGGGCTATCACGAAACAATCCTGCCAGCTGTCATCCAGCGGAACGTGCTGGAGAATCCGGGCTGGTACACGGCTTATACGCCCTACCAGGCGGAAATTTCCCAGGGACGCCTGGAGGCGCTGCTGAACTATCAGCAGATGATCACCGACCTGACCGGAATGCCCATCGCCAACGCATCCCTGCTGGACGAAGCGACCGCTGCGGCCGAAGCCATGACCATGCTCCAGCGTATGAACCGAAAATCGAAGTCGGCACGCTTCCTGGTGGACCGTAACGTCCTGCCGCAAACGCTGGATGTGGTCGAGAACCGGGCCCGGTATTTCGGTATTGAAGTGGTGGTTGGAGACCCGTCAACGGCCATCAACGACGGCGAATATTTTGGTGTCCTGCTGCAGTACCCGGGACTGGACGGAAGCCTCAGCGATTTCAGACCGGTGATCGCGGCGGCACACGAAAACAACGCTCTGGTCACCGTAGCTGCTGACCTGATGAGCCTTGTCCTGCTCACCCCACCCGGCGAAATGGACGCAGATGTCGTGGTCGGTTCTGCCCAGCGTTTTGGCGTACCAATGGGCTACGGCGGCCCTCACGCGGCCTTTTTTGCCACCCGTGATGCCTATAAGCGGTCGATCCCGGGGCGCATCATTGGTGTATCCCAGGACAGCACCGGCCAGGTCGCGCTGCGCATGGCACTGCAAACCCGCGAGCAACACATCCGCCGCGACAAAGCGACCAGCAATATCTGTACGGCCCAGGCGCTGCTGGCCGTCATCAGCGGCATGTATGCAGTTTGGCACGGCCGCGAACGGCTGAAGAAGATTGCCGGGCGCATCCATCGCCTCAGTGGAATTCTGGCCCGGGGGCTGGGCCAGCTGGGTTATGAGAACACATCAGATTCCTGGTTCGACACATTGACCATCCCGCTGGATGGCGAAAAGGCCGATGCCATATACCGGCAGGCAGCCGCCGCCGGCATCAACCTGCGCCGGGCCGGGCCCGACGCACTTGGCATGAGCGTGAATGAAAAAACCACGCGTGCGCATATTCAAACACTGCTGAAAATTTTCTCAGCGGGTGGCAGTGAAGCAGATATCGAAACGATCGATCGCGAACTGGGCGATGGCTGGAGTGCCATTCCGGCGCCCCTGCGCAGGAAAAGTGATTTCCTGCAGCACCCGGTCTTTTACGCGTACCACTCGGAAACCGAGATGCTGCGTTACCTGAAGCGACTGGAAAACAAAGATCTGTCGCTGGCACACGCAATGATTTCGCTGGGCTCCTGCACGATGAAACTGAATGCCACCACCGAGATGATCCCCATAACCTGGCCTGAATTCAGTGACATCCACCCTTTTGCCCCGCAGGATCAAACCGTGGGTTACCGGGAAATGATCGGCGAACTTGAGCAAATGCTGGTTGCCTGTACCGGTTATGACGCCGTCTCCCTGCAACCTAATGCGGGTTCACAGGGCGAGTACGCCGGCCTTCTGGCGATCAAGGGCTACCACGAGTCGCGTGGTGATATGGACCGCGATATCTGCCTGATCCCCTCTTCGGCCCATGGCACCAACCCGGCCAGTGCAGCCATGGCCGGCATGAAGATCGTCGTTGTGAGGTGCGATGAACGCGGTAACGTCGATCTGGTGGATCTCAGGGAAAAAGCAGCCTTGCACAGCGACACGCTGGGCGCATTGATGATTACTTATCCGTCCACCCACGGCGTATTCGAGGAGGACATTCGGGAAATCTGCGACGTCGTGCACCAGCACGGTGGACAGGTCTACCTGGATGGAGCCAACCTGAACGCACTGGTCGGTTGTGCTGCGCCCGGCAAATTCGGCGCCGATGTCTCGCATCTGAACCTGCACAAGACGTTTTGCATCCCGCACGGCGGCGGTGGTCCCGGAGTGGGCCCCATCTGCGTCGGCCAACATCTGGAACCGTTTTTACCCGGTCACTCCATCGTTTCCATGGAAGGTGCATCACGGTCCAACCGGGCTGTCGCGGCTGCCCCCTGGGGCAGCGCCAGCATCCTTCCGATCTCCTGGGCTTACATCACGATGATGGGGCGGGATGGCATGAAACAGGCAACCCAGGTGGCCATCCTGAGTGCCAACTACATTGCGCACCGCCTGGCGGATGCCTACCCGGTGTTGTATACGGGACGTAACGGACGGGTTGCCCATGAGTGCATCATCGACATCAGGCCCTTCAAGGAAGGCTGCGGTGTTACCGAAGAGGATGTTGCCAAGCGACTGATAGATTATGGTTTTCACTCGCCAACCATGTCTTTTCCGGTACCCGGAACGTTGATGATCGAACCCACCGAAAGTGAGTCCCTGGCGGAGATCGACCGGTTTTGTGACGCCATGCTGGCGATCAGAGAAGAGATCCGGGATATAGAACAGGGCCGGCAGGATGGGCTGGATAACGCATTGAAAAACGCCCCGCACACAACCGCACAACTGGCCGGCGAATGGCAGCACGCCTACAGCCGGGAACAGGCAGCTTACCCGGTGAAGAGTCTTTACCTGAACAAATTCTGGGCACCGGTCAGCCGTATCGACAACGTGTACGGCGACCGCAACCTGGTCTGTTCCTGTCCGCCAATGTCGGACTGGGAATCAGACCCGGAAGCATGAGCAAACCGCTAGATAGTTAGTTCCTCCGGCGGAGTCCTGCGGTTATAGGAGGAGGCCATGACACGGCCATAGGCCCCTGCGTTAGCGATCAGAATGAGGTCGCCCTCGCTGCTTACTGGTAACAGGCGGCTCTCACCGATTACGTCTCCGGACTCGCAAATAGGTCCCACAACACGGTAGATTTGGTTTGCCGGCTGGTGCAGGCGAGACAGGTTGACGATATCGTGGTATGCACCGTACAGCGCAGGTCGAATCAGTGCGTTCATACCCGTGTTGATCCCCATGTAATGGTATTGGCCTTTGCTTTTCAGCTGGGTTACGCGCGACAGGATCACGCCGCATTCAGCGGCCAGGTAGCGACCCGGTTCAAGCCAGATATCAATCGCATGCCCCGCGATTGCCTGTCCCAGCAACTCGTTCATCCTGGCGAGGTCAAACCCGGCCTGGCCGCTGCGATCTGGCACTCCCAGGCCTCCGCCGAGATCAAGAATGCGGGCATCGGGAAATTGCGGCAGAATCTCCAGAAAACGTTCAACCTGCTCCCGCCAGACATCGGCGTTGTGCACACCGCTTCCGGTGTGTGCATGCAAGCCTACTACCCGCGTGCCGCTGGCATCCAGAAGTTGGCGCGCCTGCGCGAGATGTTCCAGTGCAATTCCAAACTTCGAATCGGCGCCCGACGTAATCACTTTCTTGTGATGGCCGTAACCGGTGTCCAGGTCCAGACGCAGGAAAATCTCGCTGCCGGCAAACACCTCCGGCCACTGTTGAATCGCCCAGGAATTGTCGACCGTCAGGCGAACTCCAGTCTCACGCGCTGCTTCATATTCACTGCGGGGCGCAAAATTTGGTGTAAAAAGGATCTCTTCAGGCGCCAGCTCCGGGATGCTTTTCAATACGTGGCGCACTTCCTCCATGGAGACACATTCAAAACCCAGGCCCTCCGCGGCCAACGCCTGCAACAAAGACGCGTGATCATTTGCCTTGACTGCGTACAGTACGCGGCTGACCGACTCAAGCCCGCTGATTCGCCTTGCAGCCTGACGTGCCGTTTCCAGGTCGTAGACGTAAGCCGATTCACGTTCGCTCATCAGGCGCTGCAGTTGTTCGGCCTTCCGGCTCCACCAGGGTTCTGCACGTTCCGCGGGTTGTGAAAGACGGGTTAGCTCTTGCCAGCTCGGTCCGAATTCAGGCCGGTTTTCGGCCGCCGAAGCGATCAACAACTGGTGCAGCTTCCGGACCAGGCTTAAAGCGTGTTCCGGGTCGACCACCAGGGTCAGATTAAGGTCGTTGGCAGACTGGGTCACCATGTGAACATGGCGATCCTGGAAAACATCCAGCGCAGCCGACAACCGGCCCAAAATGGTACGGATCGAATTACCGACCAGGCTGATGGAAACACAACCATTGTGCACCCGTACCCGGCACAGCTTCTGCAGGTCTTCCATGAAGGCCGTCATTTTTGCTGCATCGAAATGCGCCGGAACCTGCGGGTCGAGGCTCACGGTGACCGTTGCCTCAGATGTAGAGATCAAGTCGACCGAATAACCATGCTGCTTGAACAGCGCAAAGGCATCGGCGAGGAAGCCAGCCTGGCGCCACATCGACGGATTTTCCATGCTGATCAGGGTGATGTTTCCACGACTGACCACGCCTTTGACCTGTGCCTCTTCCTGGTCTGCGCGAGCACCGATCCGGGTACCTTCCTCGAGCGGACGGTTGGTGTCCTTGATGTACACGGGAATGCCATGGCTCTGGGCAGGCTGGATGCTGGGTGGATGCAGTACTTTGGCCCCCATTGAGGCAAGCTCCTGAGCTTCACTATAGCTAAGGCGGCGTATCAATCTCGCTTCCGGGACCACCCTCGGGTCGGCACTGAAAATACCGGGCACATCGGTCCAGATTTCCAGTCTGGCAGCAAGCAGTCGTGCCGCCAGGTAGGCAGCAGAGCTATCAGATCCGCCACGGCCCAGCAGGCAGGTCACTCCACCGGGACCCTGTGCAATGAACCCCTGGGTAATGTGAACTGCCGCCTGCTCTGCAAGGCGTCGCTCCATCCCGCTATCCGCATGATCATCACAGCGCGCCGAGAGCACATCCCCACCGGAGTCCGGAGCTGCCTGCAACAGGGTCCTGGCATCTTGCCAGGCCGGCGATAATCCAGCCGATGCCAGCACCTGGTAACCGATGCTGCTCGACAACAATTCACCCTGTGCCAGGATCAATGCCCGCTGCGCGGGTGAAAGGCCGGAGTCTATATTCTGCGCAAGCCCGATCAATGTTTGCCAGTGCTCGTTAAACGCCGTCGATGGCTGCTGCCCAAGTGCTTCAATCAAAGCCAGGTGACGGGACTCGATGTCCGCCAGCAGGCCCTCTCTTTCTTCTGCCGATGGCGCTTCTGCAAGGCGGGTCAGCAGGTTGGTCACTCCTGACAGCGCAGAGACTACGATCAGCACCTGTTTGCCGGCGTCGATATTTTTTTCGGCTTGCGTACAGATGGTTTCCCAGTATTCCACCGAACTGACACTGGTACCTCCGAACTTCATGACGACCCAGTGCCGGGTCCCTGCCTCTGACATTTCTCTATCTCCAAACGAAAACGGCCTCCGCGAGGGAGGCCGTTATTAATTTCTGGCACGCTGCGGAATCAGGCGGTGATTGACGCCCTCATCTTTCGCAGTGCATTTGCTTCCAACTGACGGATGCGCTCTGCTGACACACCATAGCGGTTTGCCAGTTCCTGCAAGGTCAGCTTCTCGTCCTGCAACCAGCGGCTACGGATGATGTCCGTACTGCGCTCGTCCAGTTCACCCAGGCCGGCGTACAACAAGGTGTTGTTGTGCTCGGTCCAATCGGAAGACTCGGCTTCCATTTCCGGATCACGTGACTTGCTCTCCAGGTAGGCAACCGGTGCAATGTAGGGCACTTCATCATCCGCGTTAGGCGGCAAATCAAACCCGACATCCTGACCGGATAACCTGGATTCCATTTCAAGAACCACTTCCGGTTTAACGCCGAGCGTTTCAGCAACTGTGTGTACTTCTTTGTAATTCAGCCAGCCCAGGCGCTTCTTGTTTTTTCTCAGGTTGAAGAAAAGCTTGCGCTGCGCCTTGGTCGTAGCGACCTTAACGATGCGCCAGTTCCTGAGAATGTATTCATGCATTTCTGCGCGAATCCAGTGGACGGCGAAGGAAACCAGCCGTACACCATGGTCCGGATCGAAACGCTTAACCGCCTTCATCAGACCAATATTGCCTTCCTGAACCAGGTCGCCCAGTGCCAAACCGTAACCGGTATAACCCTTTGCCACGTGAACCACGAATCGCAGGTGAGCCAGCACCATCCGGCGCGCGGCCTCGATATCATCGTGATCGCGGTAAAGGCGGGCATATTCCTGCTCTTCTTCAAAGGTCAGCACGGGGATCTTGTTGACCTCCTGGATATAGGAGTCAAGGCTGCCTGTCCCGGCTGGAACTAATAGATGGCTTGGTACGAGATCTTTACTCATTTATCCTCCTGGGCAGCCCGCGAGTTTAGCACATTTTCCTGTAATTAGAACAACACCACCCCTTTCGGGATGCCGTGTGCCATCTCTGCAATTCTGCCGAACGTGTTTAATTATGTGACTGCAATCTTTGACAGGCGGTAAAGCGATTTGTTCCCGTTTACATGGAGATTTTCATTACCGTCCAATCATGCCGTTTTCCCGGATTTGCCGCAGGTACCGCTGAACCGAAATCCAGGCTCCGAAAAAGCCCAGGAGACCGCCACCCAACAACACCAGTACGATGCCGGTTGCGCCCAGGTTCTGCACGGCAAAACTGTTGCCATACGCATCCAGTAGGGCATCGAGCGGTTGTCGCAGGTAATACAAACAGAGATTGAACAACACCAGCGCCAGCAAACCGCCGAGCATCCCATACCAGAAACCTGAATACAGAAAGGGCTGCCGGATGAACCCGTTGCCCGCCCCTACCAGGCTCAATACCTGGATTTCCTCTGCGCGGTTGGCAACGTCCAGCCGGATCGTGTTGGCGACAACCACAACCACAGCCAGCGAAAACATCAATGCCAGCACGGAAACCAGCGCGTCACCCAGTTCGAGCATGCCCGCCAGGCGCTGTAACCACTTGAAATCGACCTGAACAAGGTCGACCGCTGGTTGCTGCTGCAACCATTCGTCCAGGGTCAACACCAGCGCACCGAGCTCCTGATCTTCCGATGGTTCGGGGATGACAAGCAACACCCACGGCAGAGGATTTTCATCAAATACATCAAGAGCCTGACCAAAACCGGAAGCATCCCGAAACTGCTGCATCCCCTGCTCGGGTGAGACCGTCTCCACGCCGGCAGCCAACTCCTGCCCGATCAGCGTGGCCAGGGCGTTCGCATCCTCCTCAACGGCAGTGCTTTTGAGAAATACCGTGATGGTGCCCCATTGCTCCTGCTGCAGGTCGAGAGAACGGAGATTCTTTACGGTCACATACAGCCCTAACGGAAGAGCCATCGCAATACCCAGCACCAGCACGGTCATCAATGTGCCCATGCGGTGACTCAGCAAGGTGCCGAGGCTGGAAAAAAAACTATACATCTGCCGCCGGCCCCAGGCCCGCGACTTTCTCCGGAACCCGGAAATGCTCATGCGACGGACCCCGCCAGATCCCGTCCCGGTATGTCATCCACCAGCCCGCCTTGCGATAACACCATCACACGCTGACCCATCGACCGGATAAGCGCAAGATCATGGCTGGCAATCATGATGGTCATGCCCTGTTCATTCAAGTGCCGAAACAAGCCGAATAATTCGCGTGATAAGTCAGGGTCGAGGTTACCCGTGGGCTCGTCGGCCAACAGGATGGGCGGCATTCCGACGATCGCGCGTGCGATTCCGACACGCTGTTGCTCGCCGCCGGACAACATCCTGGGCCAGGATTTTTCCTTGCCGAGCAAACCCACCATGTCCAGCGCAGCTCTCACCCTTTTGCGGATGTCCTTATAGCGCATGCCGGCGATCATCAGCGGCAGTGAGACGTTGTCAAAAACGGTTTTGTCGTTGAGTAGCTTATGATCCTGGAAGATCATCCCGATGCCGCGACGTACCTGGGGCGTCTGCCGGAGAGATGTTTTACTCAGATTTCTGCCGTTGACCAGCACCTGGCCACGGGTGGCCTGTTCCAGCATCAGGGTGAGTCGAAGCAACGTGCTCTTGCCGGCGCCGGAGTGGCCGGTCAGAAAAACCATTTCTCCGGCATCCAGGTGAAAACTGATGTCACGCAGGGCTATTGCACCGCCCTGGTAACGTTTTGTCACACGCTCAAAAGTGATCATCTCGCAGCCCGGTTATCACCCTTGTCAGTCAGGATTACCGACGGCGGCGCCCTTGCCCACCACCACTATTATGCCTGCCACGGGAATTGCCTTTGCCCCCGCCGCTGCGATTGTGCCGCCGTGGCCGGGGAGCCACTTTCTCAATCTCGGGCATCTGTTCCGCGCTCGCCTGTTCCATCTCGATCGGATAGCCGATGAAGGCTTCGATTTCGGGCAAATGGAATGCGTAATGCTCACAGGCGAAACTGATGGCTTCACCCCTGGCGCCCAGCCGGGCCGTGCGGCCAATGCGGTGGACGTAGTCCTCAGCATCCTGCGGCAGGTCGTAATTGAACACGTGCGTGACGTCCGGGATATGCAGCCCGCGAGCGGCTACATCGGTTGCCACCAAAACAGGAAGCTCTCCGTCATGGAAACGTTTAAGCAGGGTCTGCCTCTTCTTTTGCGGCACTTCTCCTGACATCGCCGCCGCCAGTATGCCGTTGGCATTCAGCGTGCGCTCAACAATGTCAGTGGCAGCACGGGTGTTGGCAAACACCATGACCCGGCCGTCTTTTATATCCCGTAGCAACCCGACCAAAAGCGGCAGCTTTTCCTCGTTGGCGGGGTAGTAAACGAATTGTTCCACTCGATCGGCCGTTACCCGCTCGGCCTCCACCTTCAGCAGTTCGGGTTCATTCATATGCTCGTAGGCCAGTTCCAGAACCCGCTGCGACAGTGTTGCCGAGAACATCAGGCATTGCCGCTGGTCGGGAGGTGGCAAGCGCCGCAGGAAGTAACGAATGTCCTTGATAAATCCAAGGTCGAACATACGGTCGGCTTCGTCCAGCACCATCACGTCGATCTGTTTCAGGTTGAACACGTTCTGTTTGAAGTAATCCAGGATGCGTCCGGGCGTTCCGATCAGAACATCGACCCCGTCCTGCAAAGTCTTACGTTGTTTCTCATAATCAACGCCACCGTAGGCCAGGCCGAACTTGAGGCCGGTATCACCACCCAGTAACAGTGCGTCCTTGTGAATCTGAAGTGCCAATTCACGGGTTGGTGCAAGTATCAGAGAACGCGGGTGACGTACTGGCTCGGTTTGAGGATTTTCCAGCAGCCGCTGAAAAATCACCAAAAGGAAAGCTGCGGTCTTACCGGTACCGGTCTGCGCCTGGCCTGCGACATCTTTGCCCTTCAGGGCCGGAGGCAAGGTCAGCGCCTGGATCGGGGTACAATATGTGAAGCCCGCCCGGTCCAGACCCTTCTGCACTGTCGGAGAAAGATCCAGGGAGGAGAAGTTGACATCGCTCAGGGGATTGCTAAATTTGTTTTCAGGCATATTGGGTTCACTTTAGTGTTGCGACAGCATTTGCCGGCCACGGATCGAATTATTTTGGTTTCTCAGGAATCAGGGGCTTGAAAATTGCTGTCGGCGCCTTGAAATCGTTGAACAGTTCAGTTGAAATGATGGTCCCGGTTACGGATTCTTACCGGCCCTTGTAGTAACCATATTAACCGCGCAGACTGGCATGTACCAGTAACAATAGCGACGCGAATTCTGGAGAAGTAAATTGAGTGATAAAATTAAGCACGTCACCGACGGCAGTTTCGACCAGGATGTCCTGAAAGCCGAAGGCCCTGTCCTGATCGACTACTGGGCCGAATGGTGTGGCCCATGCAAAATGATTGGACCCATTATTGAAGAGCTTGCCGAAGAATACGGTGACCGCCTGACGGTGACCAAAATGGACATCGACAGCAACCCGACGACACCCGCGCAGTTCAACATTCGCGGTATCCCAACGCTGATGATTTTCCGTGACGGAAAGGTACAGGCGACTAAGGTTGGCGCCATGACCAAGGGGCAGTTGAAGGCTTTCGTTGACGAAATCGTTTGATCACGAACCGGGACCCGCGCCACTCCGTGCAGGTCCCGGTTTTCAATATACTGCGCGCAGGACTGGACGCTCTGTCGCAATCGTGCTAATTTTGTCTCATCTGTAGCTGGGCGCCCCCGTCCGGTTTATACACTTCCCTATTTGACCACCGGTATTTTAACCGGAAAAAACGGCGCTTTGATCAATCGACTACGATCTCGCTATCACTATCCAACAGGCATAGCCCTAAAATAAAATCAGAACCCTTATGAACCTAACAGACCTCAAACAAAAATCGATTTCCAAACTCCAGGAACTCGCTAACGAAATGGGCCTGGAGGGCGTTGCGCGCTCCAGGAAGCAGGACATTATCTTCTCCATCCTAAAGGCGCACGCCAAGAGTGGCGAAAGCATCTTTGGTCATGGTGTACTGGAAATCCTGCAGGATGGCTTCGGTTTCCTGCGTTCCGAAGACAGCTCATACCTGGCGGGCCCTGATGACATCTATGTCTCGCCCAGCCAGATCCGGCGCTTTGCTTTGCGCACCGGTGACACGCTTACCGGCAAGATCAGGCCGCCCAAGGACAGCGAGCGCTATTTTGCACTGCTCAAGGTCGAGGAAATCAACTACGAATCACCGGACGCCGCCAAGAGCAAGATTCTGTTTGAGAACCTGACGGCGGAGTTCCCTACCCAGCAACTCGTGCTGGAGCGCGGAACCGGCAGTACTGAGGACGTAACGGCCAAGATCATTGACCTGGTTTCGCCGATCGGCCGTGGCCAGCGCGGGCTGATCGTATCACCGCCAAAGGCCGGTAAGACCATTATGCTGCAGAACATAGCCACCAGCATCCGGGCCAACCACGAAGACTGCAAGATGATCATCCTGCTGATCGATGAGCGGCCCGAAGAAGTGACCGAAATGAAACGTTCGGTGGATGCTGAAGTTATTTCGAGCACCTTCGACGAACCGGCATCCAGGCATGTGCAGGTCGCCGAAATGGTCATCGAGCGCGCCAAGCGCCTGGTTGAACACAAAATCGACGTGGTGATCCTGCTCGACTCCATCACCCGCCTTGCCCGCGCCTACAACACCGTTGCCCCGTCCTCAGGCAAAGTACTCACCGGTGGTGTTGACGCCAACGCACTGCAACGTCCGAAGCGGTTTTTCGGCGCAGCCCGAAACGTTTCCGAAGGTGGCTCACTGACCATCATCGCCACCGCGCTGGTCGAAACCGGTTCGAAGATGGACGAAGTCATTTACGAAGAATTCAAGGGCACTGGCAACATGGAGGTTCATCTGAACCGCCGCATTGCAGAGCGCCGCACCTATCCTGCTATCGACATCAATCGTTCGGGCACACGCCGCGAAGAGTTGATGATTGGGCAGGATCAACTGCAGAAAGTGTGGATCCTGCGCAAGCTGCTGCATCCAATGGATGAAGCACAGGCCATCGAGTTCATGCTGGACAAGATGAAAGCCACCAAGACCAACGCCGAGTTCTTCAACTTCATGAAGCGGTGATTTGAGCACGGTGATTGGTACACGACTAATATCACGACGGTTTGTTCTCACTTTTTTCCTGGCCCTGTTTTCGGCGCAACTCTACGCGCAGGAAAATGGCCTGCTGGAACTTACCGTCGAACCCGCTGCGGGCAGGGTTTTGCTACACCTGGACTCGCTTCCGGCTGACTTCCTTTATGTTCCGGCCCTGCAATCGGGGGTCGGGTCAAACGATCTTGGACTGGATCGTGGGCAAATGGACCGCACACGATGGGTTCGTTTTGAACGCTACGGTAACCGGGTGTTACTGCTTGAACCCAACCTCGCGTTCCGCGCCGATACCGAAAACATTCACGAACGCCGCGCTGTGGGTGAGGCGTTTGCGCAATCCGTACTGGCCGGATTCCCGGTCGAGGACCCCGCGCAAGAAAACGAAAACGGAGTCACGATCGATCTTGGCCCGCTACTACTTTCCGACATAACCCGAATCGGTGTGCGAATCGCTGAACTCGAGCAGGGCACCTTCGAAATGGACCCTGACCGTTCTGCAATAGATGCCGCCGGCATTAAGAATTTCCCGGAGAACACACTGATCCCGGTCGTGATGACGTTAAAGGGTTCAGAACCGGGTGACTATATCAGGGACGTAACGCCTACCCCGGACTCGTTGACGGTCCGCATAGTTCACCAGTTTATACGGCTTCCGGACGCCACTTATCAACCGCGACAGTTCCATCCCCGTTCCGGGTATTTTGAGCTGGACTATCGGGATTACGCGGTCCCGCTGGACCAGCCAATAGAGCAACGCCTGATCTATCGGCACCCGCTTGAACCCGGCGAAACAATTCGTTATTACGTCGACAGCGGCGCCCCCGAGCCAATCCGCAGTGCCTTGATCGAAGGCGCTTCGTGGTGGAATGAAGCTTTCGAAGAAGCCGGTTTCGAAAATGGTTTCAGTGTCGAAGTACTACCCCAGGATGCTGACCCGCTCGATGTTCGCTACAACGTCGTCCAGTGGGTACACCGTTCAACCCGG
>CAYUBS010000013.1:0-15721 GCA_964443145.1 uncultured Wenzhouxiangellaceae bacterium
TGGGCTTACCCACATCCAGTGTTTCCAGCAAGGCCAGTTCATCGGCATGTTGTTCAATCAGTTCTGCCCAGCGGACCATCACCAGCTTGCGATCCATTGGTGCCATTGCCGACCACACACCGCTTTCAAAAGCAGCGCGTGCGCCGCTGACAGCGACTTCAGCATCCTCAATGCCGCACAGGGCGACATTTGCCAATTCGCTGCCGTCGGCAGGGTTCATAGTGGCCCGGCTACGTCCGGACAAGGCATCCACAAAACGCCCGTTGATGAAGGCCCTGCCTTCGATATCCAGTTGGCCGGCCAGTGCCTGCCAGTCGGTTACAGTCCTGTCGAGCATTGCTCACCTCTTGCGTTGCGGCTTTAAAAGCGTATTATCCGGGTCGCTAAGTATGGCCAGTCACATGGTGTTTTGGCAATTTCAAATGTCATCAAATTCAATTAAAGAAGTCTACGACCACGCCGTTGCCACCCTGCGGGCAGGTGATGTTGATGAAGCGGAGCTTATTTGCCGCCGAGCCTTACCGAAAATCGGGCGGGATCCCAACATCCTGTGTCTGCTTGGAGAGATTTGCCTGCAACAGCGCAAGCCCCAGGTAGCGCGGACCCTGTATTGGGAGGTGCTGAGCCGTCATGCCGGTTATGCGCGGGCGCTGGAAGGCATGGGCCTGGCTCTGCTGGCAGGTAAAAATCCGGCGGACGCCAGTGAATTCCTGGTAAAGGCCGTCGCAGCTGCACCCAAGCGGTCCAAAACTCGCATTGCGCTGGCTCGTGCCCTGGCCGAATCCGGTCATTACGCCGAGTCGGAGGCATCGATCAAGGAGGCTTTTGAGCTGAACCCCCGCCAGGCGGCCCTGAACAATGCAGAAATTGCGTTGAGTGAAGGTCGTATGGACGAAGCAGAAAAACTGTTGCGGGAAATTCTCGCCGAAGATCCCAATAATGTTAAGGCCTTGCGATTGCTGGCCAGCCTGGCCACCGAAGCCGGCCGCTTCAAACCGGCCCGGCAAATGCTGACCCGGGCAGTTGAATTGCGTCCGGCCTATATTCCCGGCTGGAACGAATTGGCCAGCCTGTCCATGAAACAGGACCGCTACGACGAAGCCCTGGATGCTGTGCAGCATGCACTGGATATTGATCCCCGTATGGTTCATTCCTGGGTGGTGCGTGGAAACATCCTGACCCGGGCGCAACGCAATGAAGAATCACTGGAAGCGTACGGACAAGCACTCGAGGTAAGCCCGCACAGTTCCGGTGCGCTTTCCGGAATGGGGCATGTGCTCAAGACCATCGGTCGGCAGGATGAATCTATCGAAGCCTTTCGTAAATGCATCAAGGCACATCCGGCCTTCGGCGAAGCCTACTGGAGCCTGGCCAATCTCAAGACCTTTACCTTCAACGATGAAGAAGTGCAGGTCATGCAGCAGATGGTTGAGGACACGAATCTCGCCGACGAACCGCGGGTCAATTTCTTCCTCTCACTGGGCAAGCATTACGAGAATGAGAAAGACTACGACCGGGCGTTCGAGCACTACCGTCGCGGCAATGATCTCAGGCGTGAGAATGAGATTTATGACCCGGTGCAAACCCAGGTGGTGCATGACCGCATCATTGATGTGTTCAGCCGTGAGTTCCTCGATGAGAGGGCTGGATGGGGAGATCCTGATCCTTCGCCGATCCTGATTGTTGGCCTGCCGCGCTCCGGATCTACGCTGATCGAGCAGATTCTCGCCAGCCACAGCATGGTGGAAGGGACCATGGAATTACCCGATCTGTCACGGGTGATATCGGAGTTGAGCAAACGCAGCCCCAGGGGTGTTGACTACCCCGAGGCGGCTGAGGCACTGGACCAGGACGCCGTCCGCGCTCTCGGCCAGACCTATCTGCAGTCAACGATGCGTTACCGTACCGGCAAAGCCTACTTCATCGACAAGATGCCCAATAATTTTCCCAGCATTGGCTTTCTCCAGCTGATTCTGCCTAATGCAAAAGTAATCGACGCACGCCGTCATCCGCTGGACAGTTGTCTGGGTAGTTACAAACAGCTGTTCTTCAAGGGACAGTCCTTCACCTACGAGCAGTTCGAACTCGGCCACTACTACCTGCAGTACCGGCGCATCATGGAACACTGGAGCGAAGTGCTGCCGGGTAAGGTGCTGGATGTGCACTACGAGCAGATGGTGGGCGACCAGGAAGCACAAACACGGCGTTTGCTGGAGCATTGCGGATTGCCCTGGGAAGACCAGTGCCTGAGGTTTTACGAAACAGAGCGTGCAATCAACACAGCCAGCTCGGAGCAGGTACGCCAGCCGATCTATACCAAGGCGGTCAATTTTTGGCGTAATTACGAGCCGCACCTGGATGAGTTAATACAGATACTGGAGCCGTTACTGAAGACCTTGCCGAAGGAAGACCAGCCTGGTGCGTGGCACTGATCCTGAAAAAAGCTGGCACCGTGCCGGTGAGCTTCCTCCAGGAACTGAGATTCCTGATTCGGGCGGCAGTGCAGTGTTGGTTCAGGATGAGCCGAAAATACGAATTGTTTTATCGCTGGAGCCCGACTCCCAAACGCGACAGATCACCAAGATTTACCGCACACCCCTGGCATTGACCTGGAGAGACCTGTTTCGTATTCCCCAGGCACAGCGTGAATTTGACAACCTGCAATTTGCATTCCAAAAAGGCTTGCCGGTTGCAGAGCCCCTTGCTTATGGAATTGGGCGCCGGCCTGGCCAAGACTGGTTCAGCCAGTTGACGATCAGCTTCCTGGAAGGCGATACGCTATGGGAGGTTCTGAATCAACCCGGTATCACTGAAGATCAGACCACCGAATTGCTTCGCAAAGCGTGCAGGCTGATAGCCAGGATGCACCGCGCTGGCCTTGTTTGGGGCACCGTACACTTTGGCAACTTTATGGTGAATGAATCGGCTGAAAGCTTACTGACCGCGTTCGATCTGCCCTACGCGCTGTGCGCTGCAAAAGACATGCGCAATAGCCGTTTCGCACTTTATGATCTTTGGTCCATGGAGAGAAGCTGTCGTGCGATGCGCGGCCTGGATATTCGGTTGATCAATGAGTTGTATGCGGCTTATGCCGGGGAGGCCGGGGGCGACCCGGAGCATTGGCACGCCCGGGTTCGAGCGACAGAAGCGAAAAAGGGTTTCCTTTGGGACCGCATCTATATGCGAAGCGTGGGGTCGTTCCGCCTCAGGCCGTTTTAGGCGGCAGGTAGTCGAAAATAAACGTGATTCGGTCTTCTGTGCCGCTGTTCATCACGCTATGGTTTTTCTGGTTGTTGATCTCATAGGCGTTGCCGATCGTGAAGCGGTGCGGACGCCCGTTAATCATAAACCGCACGCCCGGGTTGGTCGTGATGGGGATGTGGATGCGATGGCTGTGGGTAAAGGTCTGGTGCGTATCGCGGTGGGGTGAAATTATTCCGCCAGCCTTCAGTTTCGCCGCCATTGCGCGGATTACGGTGCCCCCAGGTGGATAGAAGTTCTCGATGATGTGGTGCATCACTGGAACGGCTGAATCTTTCAAAGATTCCCAGGCGGATTCTTTGGTTACTTCCATTTCCGGCCAGCCATCGCAGAAAACCATCACCAGGGATTCGGTTTGGGTATGAACTTCATACTCCTGCTGCCGGTATTGGTTCGCTTTCCAGGCTTGTTCGTCATGTGACAGAACGGCTTCGATCAGTGCTTCTGCATCCACCGGGCCGAGTTCCCGCAATGTACTTTCTATATCCATGTTAACTACCTAATTTTGTTAGAACGTTTGAAATTTTACTGCTATCGCTTTATGATCGCTCAAATAATAAAAAAGTTGTACTTAATAATTCTTGAGACTCAGAGGGCACGATAAATGACGCATACGCGTACGTTGACAGACGACCTCCACACCCTACGACCCCATCCGCTTTCCCTTGCCATATCTGCCTTGATCGCCGCTCCGGCTGCGACAGCAATGGCCCAGGACCAGGCCGAAGACCGCGGCGATTACATGCTGGAAGAAGTGACGGTCACGGCCCGGAAACGTTCGGAAAACCTGCAGTCTGTGCCTGAAAGCATACAGGCCATTTCAGCCCAGACCATTGAGCAGGCCGGTCTGCGCAGCATGAACGATTACGTTCGCTTCATTCCCAGCCTCAACATCGTGCAAGCGAATCCAGGTTCGGCAAAGGTGATTTTCCGGGGCATTGCAGATGCCCAGAGCACCTTTATCGCCGAGCCTTCCGCGGCGGTTTACCTCGATGAGCAATCTCTCGTGCTCTCGGGCCAGCCCAATCCGCGCATGGTCGATATCGAACGGGTGGAAGCGCTTAGCGGTCCGCAGGGCACCCTGTACGGCGCAAGCTCGCAATCAGGTGTGTTGCGTATCGTTACCAACAAGCCTGACCCGACTGCGTTTGACGCCTATATCGATGCCGGCCTGAGTTCCACCAAGAGTGGTGACATGAGCTATGACGTCAGCGGCATGGTCAATATCCCGCTGAGTGAATCCTGGGCGTTGCGCGTGGTAGGGTTCAGTGCGAAAGATGGCGGCTTTATTGATAACGTTCTTGGCACGACGCCGCGTTTCGGATTGTTTGAAAATGATGACAAGCTAGAGAAGAACTTCAACGACGTCAAGTACACGGGTGGGCGGATCTCGGCACGCTGGTTTATCAATGACGACTGGACCATGACTGCTGGCATTGTCTATCAGAAGACAGACTCTGATGGCCGCAGCGAACACGATCCGGTTTACGCGGGCGATCTGAATGTCGTTCGTTTCAAACCAGACTTTGAATGGGATAAGCAGGACTGGACCCAGTACTCACTGACCTTTGAGGGTGACGTCGGGTTTGCTGATTTCGTCTCGGCAACCTCCTACTTCACGCGTGACTGGACATATACTCAGGATCAATCGACCGGTTATGCAGCCTATTTCAGCACGGGCTGCTATGCGGCTACTGTGACGTACAACCGTTATTGTTTCCAGCCGGCTTCGCTGCGTAATACGTACTACCAGGGCGCTTACTACAACGACCCCATCGGCTATGTGAAAAACGTACAGAAAAACACAAAATTCTCTCAGGAATTCCGCCTGTTTCACCAGGGTGAAACCATCGACTGGGTTGCTGGATTCTTCTATGAGGATTCCAAGGAGGATTGGGATTTCATCACCCTTACGGATGGCTATGACAGTTCTCTTGCTATGGAAAATTACCTGTTAGGCAACATGGGAGAACCGGTTCCAACAGAACTGCCTGACGATGCCTGGTGGCGGTCTGTCGATAGTACAGAGTGGAAACAATGGGCCATTTTCGGCGAGATGACCTGGCACATTACCGACCGCTGGGACTTGACCGGCGGTATCCGTTGGTTCGACCGAAAAATGGACAAAATATATTACGTGGAGCTGCCACGTTATAACCTGAGTGCAGACGGCATTTCGTATCCTGAAAGCCGTGAAAATGATTGGGTGCCCAAGGTCAGCCTGGCGTTCCAGGCTACCGACAACAACATGTTTTACGCGTTATATTCAGAGGGGTTCAGGCCCGGTGGCACGAACCGTGGCCGCGGAATTCCGGTGTTCCCCGTGCAATACGATTCGGATAAGCTCAAGAATTTTGAGATTGGCACAAAAAACACCCTGGCAAATGGCAGGGTGCGCTTGAATGCCACTTACTTCGACATGAAGTGGAATGACTACCAACTCGAGGTGGTGGATCCCGGTAACAGGGATTGCGATGCAGATAACGCGTTTCCAGAACCCGCATGCGGCCAGCCCTGGCAGAAAGTTGTGGCGAATGTCGGTAATGCGCGTTCCAGGGGTGTCGAGTTCCAGATTGACTGGGCAGCGACCGCAAATCTTTCAGTGGGCGCAAATGCTACCTGGCTCAATGCTGAGCTGACGGAAGATGTGGAAGTCAGCGTTCTGGTTCCCAAAGGCTCGCGCCTGCCGCTTTCACCCAAGTTCAAGGGCTCAATGTATGCCCAATATGACTGGGATGTGGACTGGTTTGGCGGAAGTAATGCCTGGGTTCGCCTGCAGTGGAGTTACAGCGGGAACATGCTGAACCAGGTCGAACCCCTGACCCTGGATGATGGGCCGTCTCCGCAGATTAAGCAACCGTCCTACAATATCGGTGACCTGCGGTTTGGACTGGATCGTGACAAGTGGAGCATGCAGCTGTATATCAATAACCTGACCGATGAGCGTGCAACGTTGTTTGCCAACCCGTACGAGATGGATTATTACTGGGGTCGTTCACGAGTCACGGTAAACCGGCCGCGTGAGTTCGGTATTCGCTGGATCCAACGCTTCGGAAAATAGACTTTAAACAGTCTGAATGAAGAACGGGGCCAAATGGCCCCGTTTTTCGTTAAAAGGGCCATACCTCCAGACCGTGGATGGCGTTGCGCACGTCCATGGAAAAATTCACCCGCGTGATGACCGATTCGCTTTCCATGTCATACAGGGTGACGGTGGAAGGGGAGGAGCCTGCCGCGATGAGGCGGTCGTTGACCACGCACAGGCCGCGCCCGAACCCCTGCCTGGCCAGTTGGCCATCCGCCAGTTCAGCGTGTTCGAGTTCCGATGGGTTGTATGCGGGAACCGGGAACACAATTTCGCTGCCGTCACGAGCGACGTAGCGGACCACATCCGAGCCTGTGTCGTTGAATAACACGCCATCCCTGAACGGGCGTGCATTGTGCATGCCCTGGGGCATTTCGACCGCCATAGTGACCGTGTTCTTGTCCCCGATGTGTAGTATTCCCCCCGTTCGCAAGCCACCGATGAAAATTCCGCGCTGGTCGGCGAAAACGTTGTTCAGATGCAGCAGGTTTTGCGCTTGTGGCCCATTGGCACCGCCGGGTCCGTTGATACCCTGCGGATCATAGGCCGTGCCGACCGGGCCGTCCTCGCCTGCTGCCAGGTGGATCGCCCAGAAAAAGGCCTGCTTATCCAGGTCGAAAGTAAGAATGCTGTCGTGCCCGGTTGAAGTCAGGTACAGGTGGTTATTGAGCTGAAAAATCTCGTGGCAGTGCTTCAGGTAGGTACTGCGAAACGAGCGCTTGATGTTAAATTCTGTGTCATAGACAAACAACTCATCACTTGCGGCGATGTAGATTTCGCCCTTATAAAATGCGATGCCACGCAGTCCGCGGTCCCAGCCGCGGCCCTGAAAGTCAATTTCCGATGTATCCCAGTCTACGACCTGGTTAACCGACTGGGCGGCGAAGTCGACCAGGTAGATGCCACCATGGCTATCGCCCTGTTCTGCGCCGCGGACAACGGAGGTTGCGATCAGCGTGGGGAGTTCGATACTGTTGTTTGTCATAAAGGTTCATGCCGGGAAATGTTCGGCAGATAGTATATGCCATTGAGCATCCCCCATACCCGTGGCATTTTTCAATCAGTGCAGGTACAGTCTCCGGACGGCGAATTTTCTTGAATTATGGAGGTGGTCTGTGACCGATAATGTGATCAATAAAACGGTGGAGTGGAAGAGTAATGACCACAGCCACTACATGCACCCGTTCACTGACCACAAACAGCTGGCCGAGAAGGGCGGTTCCCGAATCATTACCCGCGCCGATGGCGTCTACATTTACGATTCCGACGGCAACAAGATCCTGGATGGAATGGCCGGTCTGTGGTGTGTAAACCTGGGCTACAGCCGCAACGAACTGGTGGAGGCTGCGACCGAACAGATGAAGCAGTTGCCTTACTACAACAGTTTCTTCCAGTGCACTCATCCGCCGGCGATTGAATTGTCAGAGCTGCTCAGCGAGCTCAGCCCCGGTAACTTCAATCACGTGTTTTTCACCGGTTCCGGATCCGAGGCCAACGATACACAAATTCGGTTGATCAGGCGCTACTGGGACCTGCAGGGTCAGCCGGAAAGAATGACGATTATCGCCCGTAAGAATGCCTACCATGGCAGCACACTGGGCGGTGCCAGCCTGGGCGGCATGTCGGCCATGCATGAGCAGATGATGCTGCCGGTACCGGGTATTGTGCACATCGATCAGCCTTATCAATTCGAGCTGGGAGCCGACATGTCGGCCGAAGCATTTGGCCTGCAGCAGGCACGCCTGTTAGAAGAAAAGATCCTCGAGGTAGGTGTCGACAAAGTTGCGGCATTCATTGCAGAGCCGGTCCAGGGGGCTGGTGGTGTGATTATTCCGCCAGATAGTTACTGGCCCGAAATTCAACGGATTGTTGACGAATACGGCATCCTGCTGGTCGCGGACGAGGTAATAACCGCGTTCGGGCGGCTGGGCGAATGGTTCGGGTCCACCCGGTTTGGCATCAAGCCGGATCTGGTTTCGTTTGCCAAGGGTGTTTCTTCAGGGTATTTGCCGCTGGGTGGCGCCCTGGTAGGTGACAGGGTGGCCGAAGTGGTTATTGCAAATGGCGGAGAGTTTGCCCACGGGTATACCTATTCCGGACACCCGGCCGCCTGTGCAGTGGGGCTGGCCAACCTGCGCATCATGCAGCAGGAGCATATTGTTGAACGGGTCCGCGACCACGCGGCGCCCTATTTCAACCAGCGCTGGGCAGGGCTGGCGGATCATCCGCTGGTTGGTGAAGCCCGTAGCCTGGGTCTGGTCGGGGCGATAGAAATCGTCCGAAACAAAGAAACACGCGAACGTTTTGACAAAGACCTCGGGGCTGGCCCACGTTGCAAAGACTTTTGTGTAAACAATGGCCTGGTGATGCGTGCGGTGGGCGACACCATGATTGTCTCACCGCCACTTGTCATCGAACACAGCCAGATTGATGAGTTGGTGGAAAAAGCCTGGAAGAGCCTTGATCTGACCGCGGCCTCGCTGGCTGCAGACGGCGGTGCAGCTTAATGGCCGACCCTCAAGGCTGGGACAATGCTTTCACCGCCAAAAGCCCATACGGTACCGTCAAAGGTTCGCCTTCCTATGCCGGCGCGCTCAGCTTTATGCGCCGCAAATACACCCAGGACCTGGCCGGCGTTGACGTGGCGGTGGCCGGCATTCCACTGGATATAGCCACTACCAATCGTCCGGGTGCGCGTTTCGGACCGCGAGCGGTACGTGCAGCAAGTGCCGGGATCAGCTGGGAAAGGCCCTGGCCATGGGATTTCGATCCCTTCGATACGCTTGCCGTCATCGACTACGGTGATTGCGAATTTGACCCGGGTACCCCGGAAAGTGTCGTGCCGTTTATCGAGGAATACTTCGACCGCATCCTGGCTTCTGGCGCCGCCAGCCTGGCCATAGGCGGCGATCACTTTGTGACCTATCCCGTGCTCAGGGCATATGCGAAGAAATACGGTCCCGTGTCTCTGGTGCACTTTGATGCTCATTCGGATACGTGGGGGGAGGATCAGAAACGGCTCGATCATGGCACCATGTTCTATCACGCGGCCCGTGAAGGCCTGGTGGATGACTCCCGGTCAGCGCAGATCGGCCTGCGCACTACCAACGACGAGCCCATGGGCTTCAATATCCTTGATGCGCGCTGGGTGCACCGTAACGGCCCTGAGGCCGTTGCATCCGAAGTGAAGCGTATTGTTGGTGACAACAAGGTTTACCTGACGTTTGACATCGACTGCCTCGATCCGAGTTTCGCGCCTGGCACGGGCACCCCGGTTTGTGGAGGGCTCTCCACCCACCAGGCGCTGGAGATTGTTCGTGGGCTGGCCGGGATTAACCTGGTCGGAATGGATATCGTGGAGGTTGCTCCTGCTTATGACGTCGGAGAGATCACCGCGCTGGCGGGTGCCACGCTGGCCGCAGAGTTTTTGTGCCTGTACGCGGCAAATCCGCACAGGCAGGGGTAGATAGAGGAGGCATCTATCATAGTAAGAAAGGGAAACAGGCCTCTGGTCGGTGTCATTTCTGATCGCCGGATGCAGGGTGTACACCCGTTTCATATGGTCGGCGAAAAATACCTGCAGTCCGTTGTGGATGCCGCTGACGCCTATCCGGTAGCCTTGCCCTGTCTGGAAGACGGTTTCGATGTGCTGGATATTCTGGATCGCCTGGACGGCTTATTCCTGACAGGAAGCCCGTCGAACGTAGAGCCCCATCACTATATGGGTGATCCGAGTGCGCCGGGGACCTGGCACGATCCACAACGGGACCTGGCCGCGCTGGAATTGATCCCTGCCGCCATCCGCGAGGGTATGCCGCTGTTTGCGATCTGCCGTGGCTTCCAGGAAATGAACGTCTCATTCGGCGGCACACTGCATCAATTTGTGCATGAATTGCCGGGCTACCGGGTGCACAAGGAAAATCCGGAAGACCCGCTGGACGTTCAGTACGGACCCTCGCATGAGGTCGAGTTTGCGTCGGGAGGGTTGCTGCATGGAATGACCGGTTTTTCCAGGGCGATGGTCAACTCGGTTCACTCGCAGGGCGTGGACCGCCTTGCCGCTGAGCTGGAGGTGGAGGCCGTGTCAGATGATGGCCTGATCGAAGCGTTCACTGTTCGCAATGCGCCGGGTTTCACCCTGGCTGTACAGTGGCACCCGGAATGGAAGCCGCTGGAGAATGACGTTTCCACGGCGATGTTCCGCGCATTCGGAGATGCCTGTCGCGCCTACCGCCTGCGAGGATTGCGTCAGTGAATGGGCCGGCTTCTCAGTTGGGGAAGTTTATTCACCCGCATGTTGCATTCACCCTCTTCAAGTGGATGGTTTATCTGCTGCTGGCGTGGAATGGCGTCCAGTTCTTACAGGAAGACCTTGCGGCCAGCGCAGAGACTTTTGGCAGCACCATTAATTGGCGCAACTTTGTAGAGGCCTTTTCAGCTTTCATCGACACCACAGCGTGGCTGGTGCTGCTGCTCATCTTCGAACTGGAGACGGCTGTTATTTCGGACGACCAGCTAAGGGGCGGGCTCAAGTGGTTCTTGCTGCTGTTTAAATCCGTTTGCTATTTTTTCATCGCTTTTGCGTTTTATGGCTACCTGAGTAAATATGTTGTTATCACTGATTTGTTGCCCTTCAGCATCGCGGATGTTTGCTCTTTAGTCGGTACTGACTGGAACTATGTTGTAGATTTTGACGATTACCCGCCAATCGATGCGATGGCCTGCGCTTCAATGCAGGGACAGGAACTGGTTCGAATCGCCGGGACTGAAATTATCGGAACACGCGAGGCGCTCGATTCTGCCTGGGGTCTGGCAGTTATCGACATCATCAACGCCGGCACCTGGCTGATTATCGTGTTGCTGCTTGAGGCCGAGGTCTGGATGCAGTTACACGATGATCTGACTGATCGAATACTCGGCCTGGCCAAGTACCTGAAGGTTTTTTTCTACTCGGTGCTGTTTGTCGCCGCAGCCTACTGGGGGTTCGAAGGCAGCTTCCTGGATTTCTGGGATGCTTTCCTCTGGCTGGTGGCATTCATCTTCATTGAACTGAATATTTTTCAGTGGCATGAAGAGATTGAGGAAGAGGCCAGGGTCGGCTGAAAAGAATTCCCGGATGGAGCGGCCGTTCGTGTCTGTCAGGGGTCTTCAGAATCTTCGGGGTCTTCAGGGATTTGCGGCACCCGGAGTGAACCTGTTCCTTCCAGCTTATCAAGGTCCTGGATGGGAATAATTCCCCGGGTATCCAGTGGAATATCCTGCTCAGAAGCCTGTTGCTCCTCCTGCTCGGTCTGCTCCTGGCTTTCCTGCGGAGACTCTTCTGATTGGGCCTGTTCCTGCTCTGGCGCTTGCTGCTGCTCTGGCGTCTGCTGCTGAGACTGTTCAGCCACCTGTTCCTGGCTATCCTGCTGTGATTCTTCCGACTGAGCCTGCGCTTGTTGGGCCTGCGCTTGGGCTTGAGCTTGGGCTTGTGTCTGTTGGGCCTGTGCCTCCGTTGTGGAGGCTGGGTTTTGTTGCTGGCTTCCTGTTCGGCCGCTCTTCAGGAAATCGAGCGCACTCTCTGATATGCCTGCCGTGCTGATTTCATCTTCTGATCCGGAAGCACCGGGCTGATAGGTTCCCGCCGTATTGGCATCCTGTTCGCCCTGTTGGCCGCCACGCCCACCCTGACCGCTGCCTTGCTCACCGCCCTGTTGCCCCTGCTGGCCCTGCGAACCTTCGCCTTGCTCACCGCCTTCCTGCCCGGTCGGGTTTCCAGGACCCGGTACGGGACCCTTGTGAGAGCCGAAAGCCGAGGCCTCGCGCTCGTGATATTTCTGAATCTGTTCGTCCCAGGCTTCCTGTTCCTGTTCTTCCAGCTCCGCATCGGACTGGGCTTCTACGCTGGGTTGGTATGGGTATTCCTCCAGCGCGTCTTTGGGCTCCCAGTCACCGTTTTCCATGATCACATCAACCAGTTGATCACGGATATTGTCTCGAGATCCTTCAGGCAGCTTATCGATTTTCTCCTGATCGATTTTTTCTGTATAAGTGGTATCTACGTAGGTCCGGTCCTTGGAGCGCGCGTCCTCCAGTTCCATTTGCCGGCGAAACGCCTCATCAGTTTGCTCGACCCTCTCACTGGAGCCATCCTGATCCCCCACCGGCTCCGTCTCCTGCGCATACAGCGAAGTCGTGCCGGCAAAACCCAATGCCAGCGCTAACATGAGCATGTAGCGAATTCCAATCACGATCTAATTATGCCCCACAAGTCTGAACCCCCGCTGAAGCAACCATCCCAAGCGAGTTCCTATCACTGCGGCTCCACCTTCCGCACCACCCTAAAGCCCGTAAAGTCGTTCCGGTCCCCATTTTTCAAATTAAAGCGGGCGGGTAAGCGGATTTCGCGCGAGCCGGTGAACCAGGAGCCGCCGCGTGTTATGCGTGAGCTACAGATGCCGCGCCCCCAGACACTGCCATCTGCCGGCGCGTCCAGGTAGGACAGGTTCATGCAATCCAGTGTCCACTCGGCCACGTTACCCACCACATCGTAAATACCGAATGCATTGGGCTTGAAAGAACCGACCGGCAGCGTTTCAATCACGGCCTGGTCGCTGCATTCTGCGTGCTGCCAGCGGAAATCGGATTCAGCGCCGGCGATATTGCCGTACTGGCATATGCTGGTCGGGCTTCCACCAAGCCAGTCTCGTTCCTCCCCGGCGCGGGCGAAGTATTCCCACTGACTTTCACTTGGCAGGCTGTAGGATTGGCCGGTTCTGCTGCTGAGCCAGCCGACAAATTCCTGTGCGTCGTTCCAGGACACCATGATGACCGGCCTCGATCCGCGACCCCAGCCGTTATCAGGCGGTCGTGTGCGACAGCTGCCGGCAGCAACGCATTGGTCCCATTGCTCCATGGTGATTTCGAAAACGCTGACGGCAAAAGGTTCGGCAATGGTGACCATACGCCTGGGCGTTTCCATTTTGATGGAATAGGGGGATGACTCCTCCGAGCCTTGCCAGAATGATCCTGCCGGCACCACCACCATCGAAGGGCAATCTTCGCAATCGCGAAAGTTCTTACCGGGTCTCAGCGTGCGGTCGTCAATGGCCTCGAGAGCTTTTGCCACGTGGCGGCCCTGCGGGAATGCTTTAACGTAGGACTCGTAGGCATCGATACTGTTGAGCCGGGCAGCGGCATCGAAAGCGCGGGTGTCATTGATATCGGCCTCAATGCGTTTGCGCAGCGACAGCGCTTCATCAGCGTGCAAACCGCCCAGCCAGTCAGCCAGGTATTGGTCAATCGCAGATAGTGAACGGGCCGAACGGGCTTGCTCCCAGGCCGCATTGTCTTGTTGCTCCAGGTCCAGTCGTTCACGTTCGGCGGCCTCCAGGGCTAGCTGGAATTCATGCATCGCCATTTTGGCGTCGGCCAGGTGCAGGCCGTCCGGAAACGATTCCATATACGTTTCGACGGCGGATTTCGTGCCTTGCTGTTCCGCGTATCCCCAGGCCTGGTGGTCCAGTCTCTCCAGGTGGATCTCTGCCTGGTCGCGGTGAATCGAATCGGGGTAATCCTGCAGGAACAACTGGTAGCCGTAAGCCGTGTCAGCCTCCAGCGCAGATTGCCAGCGCGCCGTTTCTTCAGGCGACGTGATGCGGGGCTCCGCGGTGGTTTGTTCGGTTTCCGTGTCGCCAGTGGTTTGATCCTCACCCGCTGCACCCGGCTGCGGACCACTGCCGGTAAACAGGTAAATCACAGCGCCCAACAACACGATGGCGAGTACGCTGACCAGAGCAATTGCCAGCCATTCCCTGCCTTCCTGCTCCATGCCGGGCAGGATTGATCCGGTGACTCCTTTTGATGTTGCTCCCGCCGCGCCAAATTCCTGGCGCCACTCGCCCACGCTGCGGGGCCGGTCAGAGGGCTCAAGACCCAGGCCACTGGTGATAGCCCCCAGGATGCCGGTGAACGTTTCGCTGGGCACCAGGCTACTGATCGTTCGCAGGGGATCAGCTTCCCCTTCGCCCTGTGCTCTTTTTCGCTGCAGGGCAGCAACCGGGATCTGCCCGCTCAGGCAACGGTAAAGAGTGGCTGCCAGGCCATAAATATCGGTCCATGGGCCAATGGAGCTTTCCGCATCGGATTGTTCCAGGGCTGCATAACCCTCGCTACCCAGCTTCCAGCGCGTGGAAGTGCCGGCTTCGAGCCGTTGTCCAGCCGCGCCGAAGTCCAGCAAAATGGGTTGGCCGTTCTCCGTGATGTAGATATTGGCAGGCTTGATATCCTGGTGTATAAGCCCTTTACGGTGAATGTATTCCAGCGCTTCCAGCAACGGTTTCGACAGCGCAGCAATTTCTTCGAAGGTGAATACGCCGCTGCGTTTGAGCAACTTGTGCAGGGCTTCACCGCGGTAGTAGGGCATCAGCAGATAAGCCGTGCCATTGGCTTCGAAACAACGAATGACCTTGACGATATTGGGGTGCTCAAGCTGAGCGACAGTGCGTCCTTCGGCTACGAAATTCGACAAGCCATCAGAAAAGCGATCGGATTTGCCGTCATCGAGCGGATGAAGCCGTCCATCTGCACTGCGCGACACTTCGTCACGGGGCAAAAATTCTTTCAGTGCAAAGGACTTGTTCAGGATCTGGTCGGTGACCAGGTAGGTGATTCCGAAAGCACCCTGGCCAAGCACTCTATCGACCCGAAGGTTGTCGACAACTGTACCCGGCGCCAGCGCCAGCGATTCCATGCTCATTGTTCCTTTTCACCCTGCGGGTCGTGCTGCTGCCTGATTTCCAGACTGCAGCGTGCATCTCCCAGGAGCAGGGTGTCGCCCGGCTCGATGAACATGATTTCACCTTCCAGACAGGGCACGCCGTTGATTGAGGTGCCGTTACTGGAGCCCAGGTCGGAAACCGTCAGCTCCTGGTAGGTTCCGTTCAGGCTGATGTGCTCACGGCTCACCGCGGGGCTGTTGATCGTCAAGTCAGTTCCCTTCCTGCCGATGATGATGTTGATGGCGTGTTTACTGACCGTGACGGTATCTTCAAAAGTTGTACCGTCCGGTAGCATACCGGTGAGAATCAGTACGCTTTCCAATTTGGTGATCGGGGGCGCTGCGATTTCCTCGGAACCGGGTTCGGCTACAGCCGCGGTTTCCTCAGGTGTCGTCTCCGCTGCAGGTTCTTCCTGTCGCGCTGAGCGCAAACGGTGGGTCACGAAACCCAGTCCAATCAGGATGGCTGCCGCCAACAGCCACAGCCAGCCGGAGGTGCCGTTTTCTTCATCTTCTGCTGCTTCGGTACTATCTTCTTTGACACCTTCCAGGGGTGGAAGAATTTCGATGAGCAGCTCTTCGGCGGGCTCAGTAGCGGTGTCTTCCTCTTCCAGCGC
>CAYUBS010000013.1:15821-22847 GCA_964443145.1 uncultured Wenzhouxiangellaceae bacterium
CGTTTCCACAACTGGCTTCACGCGGAGTGATCTGAAGTGCTGCGTAAACATCCAGCAGGGCAGCACGCCACTGGTAACGGGTATGCGCAGAGGTCTCCATGCTTTGAACATCATCCGCCATGCTGACGCCGGCCAGGTTTCCGCAGCTGTCGACCAGTGCGCCCGTGACGTTAGGCAACTGTGTTTCACTGGAGAAAGAGGGCATGCCGTTTTCCCCGAAAACCATGACCGGGGCTGAGACGGCCAGGGGAGGTTCTCCTTTGGAGATCAGTTCGGCGGGCGGAAACGCAGTCAGAACAACCGTGTCGCCGGCCTTCAGAGGCTTGTCTGCCAGTACGACCCCTGTTCTTTTCATGCCTTCTACATAAAGCACCTGCATTCCGATGCTGGAGAATTTTTGCTCGATCCTGGCCGGTCGGCCATTGCGGATGATGTCGGTTCCACCGTCGAGTACGATGATTTCATCGCCCATGCTGGCGAAGTCTTCAGGAACCAGGACCAGCCCTGTATCGGAAAGAACGATGCCCGTTGTGGGTTCGACATGGGTCGACGAGACCAGTCTCAGCACTGGAACGGTCCATGATGGCATTGAACCCGGTGGCAGGATGTATGACCCTGAACCCGGTTTCAGGGTCTGTGAATAGCCCGTGCTGCCGGCGAGCAGCAGGCAGATGCACAGGGAATGAAGCCAGAATCGCCCGGTCTTTCGCATGAAATGGCAGCCTTCAGGGTGAATAGAGGCGGTTGATGAGGTTGTCCAGGCAATATTGCCCGGCCTTGTTCAGCGCATTTTCTTCCTTGCCCTGGACCACGTTTAGGATGAACACCAGTATCGAGGCCATCACCAGCGCCAGCAGGGTGGTAGAGAACGCTACACCGAGTCTTTCGGTTACCTGGTACAGCATGTCCGGGCTGGCGACATTGGCGCGGTCACCGGCGTAGTTCAGGGCCAGCATGATGCCGATTACCGTGCCGATGAAGCCAAGTGATGGAATCACCCAGGTGATGTAACGGATGATGTTGTAGCGCAGATCGATTTCGTGCATGTACAGCTCAAGGCTGGAATTGAGCAGGGAGTTGGTCTGATCGGCCGAATGACTCAGGTTGAAACCCAGCACGCAACGCTCGATCAGGCGCGGAACGAAACAGACATCGCGGTACTTGCTGCTACGGACTTTCTGGAAGATCGGGGTCATGTCTTCGCCCGGTCGCAGCACGGTTTCCTCATCTTCAGGCAGGTAGTTGCGGCTTATCTGGCTTTCTTCCAGGCGGCCGGCCCGCCAGCGTATCGACAACTCACCCAGCCCGATAAAGAACGCCACCCACAGGAAATTCTGCACGGTAAATGGCCACGAACCGCGCTCGGGGTCTAACAGGATGGCCGCGGCTTCGGGCGACAGGATTTTTGTTAGCAGGGCGATCACGATCAACGCAGTGACCACACTGACGAGCAGGGTAATGAGCCGCACTATTTGTTCTCCTCGATGTTTCCTGTCAGGGGGTTGCGCCTCGGGTTCTCCAACACAATTTTCGGTTTTGGCAGATCAAAAGGCATGTCATCGAACAGCAGTGGCTTGCCGCGCACCGAGTAGCCCTCTCTCAGGCGCACCCTGGACCGGTTGCCGAACAGTTCTGTCAACTCCTCCAGCGGCACTTCAATCTCACCGAAACGTATTCGGTCCTGTGACCCCAGGATGATCTTCCTGACCTGGATCCAGCGGCCGTTGCGGTGTAGGAAAGTACCATTGCTGGAATGGGCATCCTGCACGGCGAGATAGCCCTCTTCACTTACTTCGATGCTGGCATGTCTGCGGGAAACGGTATGGTGCGATAGCACCAGGTCGCAGTCATTGGCCCGGCCGATGGTTTTCCCATTGGATTTCATGTCGCTATGATACATTGTAATTTCATTTCCAACAGGTGGCTTATCGATGATCTTCAGGAAAAAAACCCCGTCGGCGGTACCCAGCGCCAGTCAGCCCGTTTTGCGTGGCAGGGACAGCGTCGAGTCCGGCAGCAACCCGTTGGCGCGCAGGTTTCACCCGGATGATGAACCTGACACCATCGACCTTCAGCAGCCGGCAGAGTTCACCACAGAACCGGATACTGGCAATATGGATCCGGCCGAAACGGTGACTCCGGACCATCTCGGGGTCATTACGCTGGCCCCTGCAACCGGCAAATTCTATGTTCAGCCCGGCCAGGACGGTCTGGAGGCTTATCTCGGGGACGATTTGGTGCTGGCACCGACAGAACTCAGGCGTGGCGATCATGTGCGCATCGGCGATATCGAGTTACGGCTATTCCGCAAGGGCGAGAAAGGCGCCTGAGTTCGCCCGGGCCAGTGATTCCATGAATTCAATGGTGCCCCGGTATTTGAAATAGTCCCCAACGGTCACCGCGTGAACTTCCTTTCCGCGAGTGTTTGCAACCGTTATAGCGCGAACCAGCCGCCCGGGTGACAGGCCATTATTGAAAGCAGGGTTAGGCAGGCCGTCACTGATCAGGATGATGGCATCTGCGGGGTACGCGAAGGCGACGTCGAACGCACTGACCAGCGAAGAGGAACCTTCGAATTTTCGTCCGAGAGTGCGCAGAAAACCGGTGGCATCAGAGCGAGTCTGGTCTGACATCTGGGCCAGGCTGCCATCTGCCGGCCAGCGGTAGTACTTCGGGCCGGTATCCTGTTGCTGGAATCCCAGGATGGCGAACTCGTACCCTGTCTGGAGTGATTCCATGCCGCGAATTACGGTCCGCCCCACCAGCGATTCATAGCCGGCCAGGTACTGATTCATGTCGACCATGAACAGGATCCGTTTTTTATCCGTTTTTAGTCCGAGGAAACGAAATGTGACCTGGTTACTGCCTTTCTTGTCCGGGGTGACAACGGGACTGGGCGGTGGCGGTGGAGGCTGATCGTTACGCGCCTGCTGCTGCGCGTTGAGCGTCTCCAGCTCGCTGGAAACAACTTCCTCCCGGGCCTGGAGTTGCTGGTGCCGGGTTTGTGCCGCCAGCAACGCTTCCAGGACGTCCTTGCTGCCTTCTTCGGTCTCATCCAGCATGGCCTGTGTCTTGCCGGCCAGTTCCTCGAGATATTCGAGATCGCCCTGGGAACGGACCTCTTTCTGATAGTCAGGCATCAAAATGATGGTGATGATGATGAAGGCGCCCATGGCTGAGGCAAACAGGTCAACAGCCGAGAGCGAGTAGACTTCAAAATTGCGGCGCCGCGACTTCATCGTGAAACCCCCACAAAGTCACCACCATTCTGGTTTGCCAGCGTCTGCAGGAACATGACCAGGCCGCGGTTCTGGGTGTAATCACCGATTGCCACCGTGTGGATTTCCTTATTCTCAAAGCGATTGAGTCCGGTAATGTCCTGGATGATGAAACCCGGGGCATTGTCCGGCTCGCCGTCACTCAGCAGGATGACGGAGTCGGCCGGATATTGCATGGCAGAAAGCACTGCGTAATGGGTGGGTGTGGAGCCGGCAAAGCGGCGTGCCAGTGAACGTATAAAGCCGCGGGCGGAATCCAGGTTGTCGGCGGTACCCTGCGTTAATCCACCGCCTTCCGGGAAGGTCCATAGCACGGGGGACGGGTTGCCCTGGTACCCGATGATGGCGAAATCATTGCTATCATTCAGTGGTTCGAGCACTTCCAGTACCGATTTCACCATCAGGTCAGTATAGGACAGCATACTGCCGGACATATCCACGACAATCACGAACGACTTTGATTCGGTCGCCAGCCCGAGGATAGAAAACGCCACGCCGGCGGTAAGCGCTTCGGGTTCGGGTTCCTCGATGATCTCTTCAACGGGTTCCGGCTCCTCGACGGGTTTTTCAGCCAGTTGGGTCTTGATGTCTGCCATTTGCTTACGAATGCGGGAAATTTGCGCCTCGATTCCGCGGTTTGCCTGGTTGAGATCCTGAACTTCACTTTGTGAAACTTGTTGGTCCGCCAGCAGGTCCGCGATTTCGCCGGAGGCCAGGCGCCGCAGTTCCTGGATCTCCTGGGTACGGGAAAACGCGTCGTCGCTTCCGGCATTCTGATAGTAAGGAAAGAGGATCATAACCAACAGGATGAACGCTCCGAGCGCTGACGCGAACAGGTCAATCGCAGAAGTGGTGAAAACGGAAGTTTCTCTGTTGGGGCGTCTCATGAGTCTCTGCAAGCTAACAAAAAGTGGTCACAGGGGCAATTGGCGGTTGACCTTGGCGGATTTGACCGCTATCTATGTGTGATGTTCAGAGCGTTGCTCATAATGCTGGTACTGGCAGTGCCAGCGGCCACCCAAACCGTGCAGGCAGACGAAGCCTCGCCGACCCGGCCGGCCGAGTACATGATTTATCAGTATTCGGACGTGTCCCTGCTGGTGAAAATCGATGCGCCGGAAACCGAATTCGAATCAAAAATCTATGGGCCTGAAGACGCATTGTTAACAGAATCGGGCCTGCCTGGTGGGCGGATGGGCTCGCTGTACCAGTTCATCGAGGCCGTGGGCAAACCACGCCAGCTGATGGTCAAGGTCAGTCCCGGTCGCAAGGTCGACCGCTCCAGCATCAACATGGAGCTTATCCAGGTCTCTGACCGGGACCGCAACAGCGCGGCTCTGGCCCAGGCCTACAAGCTGTTGTCCCAAGGAACCGAGCGGGTTCACACGAACGACACAACCACCTGGGCGATGAAAACCTATACGTTGCGCAATGCGGCGAGTGCGTTTGCCCGCCTTGGGTGGGAAGAAATGCAACTGTGGTCGGAGTTCTACGCGGCGCACCTGGTTCTGCACAAGCTGAATGACGAGCTGATGGCCATGGAACGGGCCCGCGAAGTACAACTGGCAGCCAAACGCGCGGGGTTCAGGACGATAGAACTGGCGGCCCTGATACTGGAGAGCGATGCGGTGATGAGAGCCGGCTCGAGCGCCTCGGGAAAAATGGCAAATACGCGTTTTGAACAGGCACACAGTTTACTGGATCGCATCATACTTCTTGCCGGTCAGCAGGGTTACAGGTCCGAGCAGGCCCGTGCTCTTTATAGTGACGGGCTGGCGTACGAGCAGCAGGGTCAGTTGGACGATGCTGTCCGGCAATACCAGCGTGCCCTCGACGTTGCCCTCTCGGTCGATGATTCTGAGTTGACGAATGAGATCCGAAGCACGGCCGCAACTGCTTACGAAACGCTGGGCAGCACGGCCGGTGCGATCGAGATGCTTGATGACATTGGAAGCGAACTGGACCGTGGTGCAGGGCAGGAACTGGCGGATAACCTGTATGAGAAAGGCCGGCTTCTCAACCGTGCTTTTCGTTACCCCGAGGCCGCTAAGGAACTGTCGCAGGCATTGGCGCTGCAAAAGGCCAACCCGGGTATTAAGCCCTGGGGACCAACCGGGCTTGCGTTGGCCTGGTCCACTTACTCAAGTGGTGACATGGCGCAGGCCACCGATCTGATGCTGGAGGCGATTCCCCGCACACCTCAGGGATCGAACCGCAAAGCCCTGATTCGGGCATTCGACAGTCTGGCTCAGATTTATCGTAACCAGGGTGAATACGAACAAATGGACCGGTTCAGAAAAAGGCAGGGGAGGCTGGCTGGTTCCGGCCCGGCCAGGCCGGAGTTTCTGTTCGAGTCAGCCCGGGACGCCTGGCATCAAGGTGGCAGCAGCAGTTCGAAGGTGCGCAATCTGTTGGTTCAGAGTCAGCGGGCGGCAGCGGAAAACAATGACCGCACCGGCAGTCAGCGAGCAGACCTTTACTTGTGTCTGTTGCAGGCAGAAAACGGTGGGGGCGGCTCGTGTACTTCCGCAAAAATCCGCTCGTCATATGAAGCGCTGAGAAAAAGCTCAGTTCCGAAATTGATGCTTGAAGCGGCATTCGTCCGGGCGAAAATATTGCGCCGTGAGGGCAGGGGCCGCGATGCGCTTACCGAAATCGAAGGGCTGACGGATGAACTCCTGTTCTTCCGGCAGTCTCTTCCAGGTGTAGCAGGCGCCTGGTACTGGCAGAACAAAGCCAGCATTTTCCAGGAATACATGGCTATTGTCCTGACCCGATCGGGAAATGCAGTTGCAGGAAAGGCCGATGGAGCACGGGCTTTGCTGGCGCTGGACCGAATTCGGCTGATCGAAGGGCAGGATCAGGTTGAAGGTGTTGTCGAGGGGATTACCGGTGAGCAGGACAGCACTCTGCGAGCACTCATAGCACGGCTTGAAACCGCAGATGGAGATGATATTGGCCAACTGGCAACCCGGACCACGCAGGAACTCAGTGCCTTCCGGGCTACGTACCGTCCAGGTTTGCGGCCACTGGATGCAGAAGCTCTCGACGGGCTTCTTGCTGGTTTCGCAGCTGATGAATGTCTGCTTACCTACTATTTTGGGAAGAATACAGATTACGCTTTACTGGGGAAACGTGGTGGCGTGTCCCTTATCAAATTGTCCGGCCGGAAACTCACTGCAGAATGGCTGGAAACGCTGAGGGAACAAGCCAGCTTGAGAGGTGCGTCACTGATCCCGGATCTGGATTCGGCCGGGCGCTTGTTGCTGCAGCCTTTCAAGGAGTCACTGGCACACCGTATTTATCTGCTTCCTGCGGGGCCACTTAACGGATTCCCGTTGGACTTGCTGCGGCTTGACGGCCAATTCCTGGCCCTCGAATACGAGGTCGTAAACCTGATGACGCTCGCTGCTGCGGGCAGACGGCAAACACTGTTGCCCGACTCCTATCGTCAGCAGGTTTTCCTTGCAGGTGATCCTCAGACCGCCCAGCAATTGTTCAGTTATGACATTACCGTGTCCGCTGAAATGACCGCTGTGGCCGACGTTTATGTGGGACCCGGATTGCACATTGTGCAGGGTGTAGCGCTTAACAGGGATGAGTTTAGTGATGACCATTTTTCAAGTTCCGGACTGGTGCACCTGGCCGCCCCGGGTACAATCGACCTGGCAGTTCCGGAACGGTCCCGGTTGCTGATGTCAAAAGCAGACAGTCAGTCTGCCGCAGAATACCTGGCGCCGGGTGATAT
>CAYUBS010000013.1:22947-39994 GCA_964443145.1 uncultured Wenzhouxiangellaceae bacterium
CAAATTTCAGGGAGTGGGCGGGATTCCAGCTATATATAAGGTAGAATATCCGAACCCGGTGTCGGGTTTGGTTATCAAAAGAAAATTCCCCGGAGGGTTTTTAAGTGGAAAAAAGAAAATTCCTGGTTATCGTTGATCCATCTCACGAGCAGCATCTCGCCATGGAGCGTATGCTCGAAATTGTTCGTCAACCACGTAAATGGGACCTTGAGTTTCACGTGTTGATCGGCTTCGAAAGCCCTGATAAAACGGACCCCGATGCGCCTGTAGATGTTTTGCGTACAAACACCTCATTTAACGACTTACTGCGCCCACTGGATGAACTGGGAGTGCATTACACCGCGGAATTTTTCTGGACCCGGGACTGGCGTGCTTCCATCACGACGGCCGCCGAGCGCTATAGCTGCGACACCATCATGCTGAGTGAGGAGTCTGCCGAGCACAAGACTGGTATTACTGATTCCAAGTGGGATCTGGTACGCCAGGCAACCTGTGACGTCGTCATCTGTGACGTCGGTACCACTGCCCCCATCGAATGCATTCTGGCTGCGGTTAACACCCAGGCCACTGATGCATCACATGTTGCGTTGAATGAGAGAATCATTGAACGCGGTTTGTTCCTGTCTGAACATTTTGAAGCTGAGCTTCACATTGTGAATGCCTATAAAGGCAGCGAGGACTTCCCTGACAGGGCGTTGATCGGAAGGATGAGCGGATTGCCGCGAGAGCAGATTCATCGCGACATGGGCAAGCCGGAAGAAGTGATCGCCGGAATTGCTGAAAAAGTCAGTGCTGACATGGTTATCCTTGGCTGCAGTTCCCGCAAGGGACTGGCTGCGACTTTCAGTAGTCATACCAGTGAAAAGGTGATGGAGAAAATTGAGATAGACGTTGTAGCTCTTAGCTAGCCAGCGTTTTCAGGACGTAAAAAAAAGCCCCGTTCAACGGGGCTTTTTTATATCTTGCTTTAGAGCGTTACTACTGCTGCCCTTCCAGTACGTCCAGCAGGTCGTCACGTTCTCTTGGCTGGTAGTCTGGCAGTGCCTGCTTCATCATGTCACGCCGCCTGATTTCGCTGTCAACGTAAGCAATCCACTGCGTTGCCGCACGTTTTGAGCGGGAGTCAGAAGATGCGCTTTGAAACGCACGACGTGCCTGCTCCAGGCGTTTCATGTTGAAAAGCGCCATGCCCAGCATGATGTTGGCGGTGTCATCGCGTTTGAGCTCACCCAGCTTGATGCCGGTCTGAATCGATGATGCGGCTTCGCTCCAGTTTTCCAGGTTGATATGGGCCTGACCCAGGCGCACGTAAAGCTCGCCTTCCTTGGTCATCTCAGCGGCCTCCGCAAGCGGTGGAATGGCTTTCTCGTCCTCACGGGCCTGGTACCAGGCCTGGGAGAGCAACCTGAGATTGCGCTCGTTTGATTTGACGATCTCGGCGTTCATTTCTTTCTCCAGCACCACGGCCGCCTTGTACGGCAAACCGTGTAGCAGGTAAAGATTGGCCAAATTAGTGATGTGAGAAGCCGAATTGATATAGCCCTTTTCGTACAGTACTTCCGTCAGGGTCAGTTGTTTCTTGGTATCGCCCAGTTCACTGTAAATGCCGGCCAGGGTCAGGATGTACGTGTCCTTCGGATAGTAGACGATCAACTCTTTGACTACGTCGATCATGCTTTCGTAATCTTTCTGCTCGAAGTAGATCACGCGGAGCAGCAGCAGCCAGTTTTCTTTCGGTGTCTGTCCCTGGTTGCGGTACATATCGATAGCCGACTTGATGGGCACCAGGGCCTCATCGTAGCGGGCCAACTGGAACAGCGCCTGGCCTTCCAGCATCAACACGTCGGCACTGGGTTCAGAGATATTGGCCATCAGCTCACGCACGGTGGCCAGTGCGCCCTCATAATCTTCCAGTGTGAACTGAAGCTGCGCCTTGGTTTTTAGTGTACTGAGCATCAAGGCCTCGGGAAGTTCAGGCTGCGCCATGACCCTGTCATAAGCGCTGATCGCGTCCTGATAACGCTCCTGTAAATAATAAGAATAAGCAGTGATGTTCCAGATTTGCGCGAGCTCGTAAGGGGTCAGGCTTTTTTTCTTCCGGACTTCATCGGTCAGTCTTTGCGCAGAAGCGTAATCCTGGGCTTCCATCAATTCCTGGATTTCAGTAAGACTTTCATAAACCGCCTGGCTCATGGCCACCGTTTCTTTGGTCTTCTTAGTCTCTTTGTTTTTCTGGGCAAAAGCACTGCCGGCAGTACCTACCAGCATCGCGCCCACAACAAGAGCGACAATCAATTTTGACATACGTCTGTCCATAGGTTTGCTTGCCTATTCTGTAATTTCGTAGGTGAATTTGTTCTGTACACCCGGTACTTCGACAGCCTGGCCGTCTAAAACGCGGGGTTTGTACTTGAACTTCATAGCGGCCTGTACCGACGCCTTGTGGAACAGCGAGCTGGTGCACTGGTCTTCCACTACGAATGGTTCGCGAATAGTACCGTTTTTGGTCACCGTGTACTGAACCACGCAAAACCCTTCGACGCTTCTTGAAAGAGCGCGTTGCGGATAAATTGGCGCAACTTTAACGATGGGAAGGTAATCACCCTCACCGACGCCCAGGCTGAAACCTCCGCTCATTTCAATATCCGTCTCCACTGGAGCAGCCGAAATGGCGATTTTTTCCGCATTCGGGTTCAGGTTATCCAGCTGCGGAGTTGGCGGCTGGGGTGGCGGTGCCTCCGGCGGTGGCGGCTTCTTGGGTTTCAGCTGACGACGTTCAATGGATTCATCCCGCTTGAGCCTGACAAAATCGATCAGGTGGCCGGATTTGTCCTCGTTGAGGCCGCGATCCGCCGTTGCGATCAGGTACTGCATAAACCAGAACAGGCCTGCCGTAACAACCAAACCGAGCACAATGCCGATGACCATGCGGACAAGATTGCCGGTTTTGCTTACTTCCAGTGTTTCAATAATCGTGGCCGACATGGTATGCCTCTTTAAGGTTCGTTTGCCGCGATCGATACATTGAATACCCCAGCAGAGCGGGCTGCATCCATCACCTGAATCAACGTATCAGTTTTTGACTCTTTGTCAGCCTGGATGACCACTGAACCCTGCGGGTTCTCGGCGTGCAAGCGCTCGATATTGGGCCGGACTGACCGGATATCGATCTGGCGACGATCAATCCAGATATCATTGTTCGGGCCGATGGCCACCAGGATATTAGCTTTTTCCGCCTTGGTAGCCGTTGCTGCGTCCGGACGGTTGACCTCGATCCCGGCCTCTTTCACAAACGTGGCTGTCACGATGAAGAAGATGAGCATGATAAACACCACGTCCAGCATGGGCGTGATATTGATCTCGGACTCTTCGTCCTCGTATTGTTGGGCTAAATGTTGCCGCATTGTTCTTTCTCCTAAATCAGCAGGCGGAAGGGGCGTCCCTTCAGCCGTGCTCAATCATTAATTCGTCAGCGATGAACTCGCGTTCCCTGCGGGCCTTGTTTTCCAGGTAAGCAGACATGGCTACGCCGGAAAGCGCGGCCACCATTCCTGCCATCGTAGGCACGGTGGCCTTGGATACACCTGAAGCCATGGAGCGCGGGTTGCCTGATCCTGCAATGGCCATGACCTCGAAAACTTCAATCATGCCGGTGACCGTACCGAGCAGCCCTAACAAGGGACACAACGCCACACAGGTCTTGATCAGCGACATGTTGCGCTCCGCATTTGCAGACACCTGTGAAATGATGCGGGTTCTGATCTGGTGAGCCTGCCAGGACGAGAAATCAGTTCTCTCGTCCCAGTAGTTATGGGCATTTCTTATGAGCTTTTTATGGCCCGTACGGAAATACACAATGCGCTCGATGATCAGCATCCACATGATCAGGGTCACGATGCCGATAACATTCAGCACCGGACCCCCGAGTTCAAAAAAGTCCCTGATGGTTGCAAGGAATGGCAGATAGTAGATGATGACTTCCATCGCTTAAGCCATTCTTTCAGCACGCTCGGAAAGCATGCCAGCAGCCTCTTCCTGCAGAATCTGCGTGAGACGTTTCGCACGGCTCTGCACCAGGGTGTGCAGGAATACGGTCGGGATGGCGACAACCAGACCAAGTACCGTGGTTACAAGAGCAGTTGAGATACCACCAGCCATCAGTTTCGGATCACCGGCGCCGTAAAGCGTGATGGCCTGGAACGTGACGATCATACCGGTAACCGTACCCAACAGACCGAGTAGCGGGGCAACCACTGAAATGATTTTCAGGAATGGCAGCATGGAATTGAATTTCGGTGTTTCTTTCAGAATTTGCTCACCCAGTTTCAACTCAAGTCCTTCTACGTCTGAATTCGGATTGTCGTGGGCAATCTTCAGAACACGGCCCAGCGGGTTGTTGCCAGCCTGCTCGAGGTTCTTGGTCTGACGGTTAACCTTCGCTGCGGTCGTAGACAGTGCAAGCAGTCTCCAGAGAGCAATGGCAAGACCTACGATACCCAGGGCGATGATTACGTAGCCTACTTGTTTACCCTGTGCGATGCGCTCCATCAAGTCGGGCGATTGCACCAGCAGGGCCAGCAACTGGCCGCGGGTCGGATCGACCGCAAAAGCATTCATTCCGCCTGATGCGTCCTGAAGGTCTTCCGCACGACCGGTGTAACGACCTGCCGGTTGGCGCTGCAACTCGACCAGACGACCGGTCTCAGGCACATACTCAAGGTAGTTGCCGTCTGAAACGACGTTGAAAAGCCCAACGCGAATAACATCGCGCTGCTCTTCTTCACCGTTGGCGTTGATCACCGTGGTGTTGAGTTTTACAACCTTGGCTGATTCGGTCATTTCGCGTTGCAGTTCAAACCAGATCCGCTCAATTTCTTCAAGTGTAGGCATGCGGGTGGTTGAACCCATCTTCTGGGCAAACCCGGTCAGCCATTCACCACGATCGGGGAACTGGATCTGCGTAACGGACGAATCGAAGTTTCCGCGCGCGTCACCGGCTGCCTGCTGCAATACACCGAACAATTCCTTCAGTTCGCCGAGGCGCTCCTGCAAAGCGCGCTCGAGATCAATGATTTCAGCGTCGTTGATTTCGAAGACCGTTTCCAGTTGCTGGGAAATCTGTTCCTGCCTGGCTTGTTCAGCCTCCATGTTACGGATCAGCTGCTGTTGGCGGCCGCGGTTCTTCTGGAATTCAGCGATGCGCGCTTTATTTTCAGCGGCGTCCTTAACCCGTCCGGTCTTGACCTGCTGAAGCAGTTCGTCCATGGAAACAGCCTGTGCCGCGTATGCGGTGTTGCCCAGGCCAAATGCGAGTCCAGCAATCAATGCTGCTTTGAATATTCTGTTTTTCATGATTATTCCTCAGAAGGAGCAGCGACGGGAATGACCAGGAGGTCCGGGGCGACCTGCTTGCGAGCTACCCGGAGACCGTCGGAGACCTGGTTCTTGAATTCGGAGGCATCTAGCTCTACCCAGTCACGGGCTGCGTCATCCCATGCACCGGTGTGAGAACCGCCGACTGATTGATAGGCCAGTGAAACCCGGCCGATGCGCAGGAAGTCGACTTCCTGCTGATTGCCGTTGATCGGCACCGTACCCTTGTACGCTTCGATCGTGCGGCCATAGTCGTTTTCGATCTGGTAGGCCTCGATAACGCGACGGAATTTCTCCGCCGATGAAACGTCTGAGCGCTCCATCATGCCGCGCAGTCTTTCCAGGCGATCTCTCCGCTCTGTAAGCAGGAAAGGCGTGTCCAGCTCAATAAACTGCTCTAAAGAGTCAAGCATGCGGGTCATCATCGGGATGATCTGACGCTCGATCAGTGCAACGTTACCGATGGACTCAGTCAGCGCTACTTTTTCCGTCTCCTGATTATCCACCTGCCGCTGCAGAAGGCTGTTATAAGTCATTAGCCCGTCGACAACCTTGGTGATAGTGTTGTATTGGTTGAGTAAATCATTGGTCTGGTCGGCGATTTGCTCGACACGTTGCTGCTCGGCAGCACCAGCGTCGGCGCGTTTCTCGCCTTCCTGGGTCACCTGGTCCACCGTTGCCTGGGCAAGAACGGACGTGGAGAAACTAACAGGTATGGCGGCAACCAGAATTGCGCTCAACAAGAGCTTTTTGTTTATTCGATTAATTAGCATGCTTGATCTCGGCTCTGAATAATGGGAAACGGATGAAACTTACTTACTAAATGTTCCGAACCCAGAAGGGTATAACTTGCAGAACGCAGTAGTCAATTGTTTATAACGCTGATTCAACGTCGTTTCGACTCAACTAACAAAAATTTTACAAAATAGTCCCTGTTTCATCACTTTTGTCCGGGTCGTGTTCGGAATACAACTCTGAAAAGTGCTGATTGCCTTCCGTGAATTGCGCCCGGGCTCGTTCCAGGTACATCCTGACTTCATCAATATAGCCGTCAGTAGAGGCCGACCAGACCCGGTTGATGTAGCGTTCACCGGCTGCAAAATTACTCATGACATCCGCATAATTCTGGATGCCGAAGATGTGGATCATGCTTTCCCTGGCGTCGGCGAAATTATTCAGATCATCACGGAATAACCGATCGATTTCATAACGCGCTTCGTAAACGGGCAAGTCTTCGCCGCGCGCACACAGTTCTTCCAGGTTTCGAAGAATGTTTTTCAGGCTGGAGCTGAGCGTCGCCATATTGCCGGCCAGTTTGTCCCCGGCTCGTGATTCCTGGCTTTGCGCTTTGCGGTAAAGCCACAGGCCCGTCAGGCCCAACAGAAGTGCCGGGATCATGTAATACCAATTAACCTCGCGCGGGTCGAGAACCGTCACAAAGGAACCCGCCAGGAAAGAAACAGCCACCAGGATTATTCCAAACAGTTTCATCGTCACACCGCCTTCAGGATCATGGAGATCGCGTAACCCACCCCGACCAGGGCCTCGCCGACAATGAATCCGGCGGTGACCGGTATCCCGGTGTTCTCGGCAAAAGACTGACCCATCTTATAATCAGTGGCCACCCTCAGGGCGGTGCCGATACTGTAAGTCAGCACGATGTTGAAGGGTAAATAGAATCCCAGACCAACCGTAATCCCAAGTCCTGGCTGGAACAAGCTGAGCATCGCGCCCAGTCCGGCTCCGGCAAGGTATTTCTGTCCGGGTACGTCTCCGCCCATGATGCCGTTGACCATGCTCGCCAGTGCTTGCCCCTGCGGTGCGGGTAACTTGTCGCTGCCCAGCACATAAGCTTCATTCAGCACGAAAATCAGGATGATCACAACGATAGGGCCCAGCCACGCACCTATGAACTGACCCAGTTGCTGTTTGCGGGGTGTTGCCCCCACCAGGTAACCGGTCTTCAGGTCGAGCATCAGATCTGTCGCTTGCGACATCGCCACGCATGCGGCTGCCCCGACCATGACGGCTGAAACAATGGCTGCCTTGGTGTCACCCAGGCCACTGGAAATAAATATAAGGATCGTGACGGCGATCAGGGTCATACCGGAAAGCGGCGACCAGTTGGTGCGGCCGATCGATTCCGAAAGAATGACTCCGGCGATCCAGATCCAGAGTGTCCCGACCAGGGCCATCACCACCCCCCGGCCGAGCCCCATTTTATCGGTAGAGAGCACCGCCATGACCGCCAACAAAACGGCGGCTCCGCCGATGGCTATGTACAGTAGCTTGATCGGCATTTCGTCACGGGAAATGGCCGATTCGGCCTTTGCCGCATTCTGCATGCTGCGCACTGCGCTGACGATCATGGGGAAGGCCATGACGACACCCGCTACTGCACCGCCGATCAACATGCCGATGCCAACCGGGCGAAACAGCAACAGCCGCAGTGCATTGGGTTCTTCGGTGACTGCGCCACTGGCCGGGTCAACCGGAAACATTTCCATGCCGGATAGCATTGGGGCCAGGATCCAGTAACAGACATAGCCGCCTATGATAAAAGCCACACCGCCTTTGCCGGCGATGTACCCCACGCCGATGGTCAGCAGAGACAGGTACCAAACCGCGTTCATATAACCAGGCATTCCGATCAGGCTGCCCAGGTCGAAGTTATCAACACCGGTGGATTGGCTGATCGCGTGCAGTCCGCCACTGAATAACGCACCACCGATCAGCATCATGGCTTTTTGGATACCGGCACCCGGTGACTTGAGAATGGTGGCTACCGCGACGCCACCAGGGTAGGTCAGGCGTTCGTAGTCGATCATCTGCTTGCGCAGCGGGATGATGAAGCCGATGCCAAGGAATGCGCCGGCAATGGCCCCGAAGGTCAGCAACACGGGGTTGAAATCTGAACCGTAGCCAAGGATAAAAATGGCTGGAACCGAGAACATCATGCCGCTGGATGCACCGTTGACTGCACTGGCAACCGTCTGGGTTATGTTGTTTTCAATAATGCTGTTACGTCGCAGGATGCCGCGCAGGATGCCGAACCCGAGGATGGCCGCGAGCTCGGAACCTTCAATCGAGAAACCCAGGATCAAGGATGCATAGCTGATGCTAATGGCGATGATGACGCCAAGAAAATACCCAACCAGGATGGCCGCCCAGGTCAGTTCAGGGTAAGGCCCGTGGCGGACGATACCCGCCTGGGCTGTTGTTGAATCCATCGGGCAGTTTTCTCCTACAAATCGTAAGCCCAGACCAGTACCGTGGTCAGGACCAGCCACAAGCCTATGGCCAATGGCAGTCCGATGCGCACGAAGTCACTGAACTTATAGCCGCCCGCGTTCATCAGCAGGATGTTGGTTTGGTAGGCCATTGGCGTGACAAAGCTGAGGTTGGCGCCAAACAGGACGGCCAGCACGAAAGGCTCAAGCGGCATTCCCAGCCGTTGCGCGATTCCGATTGCGATCGGGGTTCCAATGACGGCTGCAGCGTTGTTCGAGACAATATTGGTCAGCACACCCATCATCAACATGAGCCCGCCCAGCACGACCGAAGTCGGCGCCCCGAACGTGATATAGACAAACAGCTTGGCCAGGTAGTCCGCGCCACCGGTTTTCAGCAGGGCGGCACCCATCGCAAGCGATGACACGATGATCAGTATGACCTGCGTACTGAGCGCACCCATCGCGTCTTTCCAATTCAGGCAACGGCTGACGATCAGGACCATGAAACCCAGGACCGCACTTATTTCGATCGGCATGATGTCAAACGCGGCCAGCACGACAACGCCCAGCATGGTCGCCAATGCTATCGGCGCTTTCTTGGTGCTGGGCAGTTGTATGCTTCCATCGAGCACGAGGAAGTCGGCAGTTTCCTTGAGTTCACGCAGGTTCTCGACCGTGGACTGGACCAGCAATACGTCACCGGATCGCAGCTGAACCTCATCCAGGCCGGGTGACTTTCTCTCCTGGGATCCCTCAAAGCGGTTAAAGGCAAGTAGTCTCAGTCCATAACGTGAGCGCAGTTGCGCGTTGCCGATACGGATGCCGTTCAGGCGCGAGCCCGGCGTGATCACCACTTCGGCAATCTGCTGGCCTTCCGTGCTGAGGGGGTGCTGGGCATCGACCGCGTGGTCACCGGAAAACAAGGTGCCGCCCAACAGGCGTGAAAATTCGCGCAGGTTGGCTTGCGTGTCACTGGTGGTGAGGCGGTCGCCTGCCTTGAGAACCACATCCGGCAACGGGTTGATGAATACACCCTGTCCACGCTGGACGGTCTCTACCCTGAGCCCTTCGCCCACCCGCAGCGTAGCGTCCGCCAGGGTCTTCCCAACCACGGTGCTGTTTTTGTCCAGCCTGATCTGTGCAGTGAACAGCCGGGAAACCGTTCCGGCCATCGGCGGTTGTCTTTCAGGGATCAGCTTGGGGGCAATCAGCCATAAATAGATAGTCGCGAAAAATCCGGCGATGACGGCAGGGCCCAGAAAATCGAACATGCTGAACGCGTCCATCCCCATGTCAGCCGCAACGTTGACCACCAGCAGGTTGGTTGAAGTACCGATTGTGGTAGCCATGCCGCCCAGGATACTGGCGAAGCCCATCGGGATAAGGGAGCCCGAGGGTGATGCACCTGTGCGCACCGCAACACCAATCAGGATCGGTAACATCAGGACTACAATGGGTGTGTTATTGATGAAAGCGCTCAGCACGGCTGTGATGATGATGGTGGCAAGCAGTGACAGGGCCGGGCCCTTGCGCCATAGTTTGGCCAGTATGCGCCCGACCGGCTCCAGTGCGCCGGTCCGGATCAGGCCCTGCCCGACGATCATCAATCCGCAGACGGCGACGAGGGCCTTGTGGCCGAAGCCGAGAAAGAAATCACTGGCCTGAAGTACCTGGCCGTTGGACTCATAAGGAAACAGTGTGAATCCGACGCTCAGCACAACCAGCACCAGCAAGCTGGTGGTTTGCAGTGGAATGCTTTCGCGCGTGAACAGGACCAGGGCCCCAATGATCAAAATCATCACGCCCAATGCATGTGAATTGGGGAGCGCCATTTCCAGCATACTAGTTATTCCCGTTTCTGCTCCGGCAGTTCAAACAGTTAGCAGTCTACCTGATCGTAGTCGAAGTCCAACTGCTTTGTTAACCTTGCGACACCGCAGTGGCTGTCATATGCTGCCACAGCCCGTCCAAAAAATGGATTTTACACCGCCAGAGACAGAGCGCATTGCTTCGTGACCAGTTCTAAATACCCCTTTATCGCATTTGACCCGGTGGCTTTTTCCATCGGTCCGCTGGAAGTCCATTGGTACGGCATCACGTACCTGCTGGCTTTCCTGTTTTTCTGGGGCCTGGGTTCATGGCTTTCAAATAACCGGAAATGGTGGGGCTGGAATTCCCAGGAAGTCGGTGATTTTCTTTTTTACGGCATGCTTGGTGTGGTCCTTGGCGGACGCCTGGGGTACGTATTTTTTTACAGTTTTCAAAACCTGCTTGATGACCCCCTGTTCCTGTTTCGCATCACCGATGGTGGCATGTCGTTTCATGGTGGTCTGATTGGCGCCCTGGTTGCCATGTGGTGGTTCGGCCGTCGCACCGGGCGCGGTTTCTGGAAGGTTTCGGATTTCGTTGCCCCGCTGGTGCCGATCGGCCTCGGTCTTGGACGGATCGGCAACTTTATCGGCGGTGAGCTTTGGGGCCGTAGCAGTGACGCTCCGTGGGCGATGATTTTTGCCAACTCGATTCAGATCGGCGGATGGCGGTCAACGGAGTTGAAAGCAGCCTGGGAAAGTGGCGCGCTGGATCATCTGGCCAGGCATCCGAGCCAGCTTTACCAGGCGCTGGGTGAAGGGCTGGCCCTGTTCATCCTGTTGGCCGTTTACTCGAGGCGGCCCCGGCCGACTGCGGCGGTTTCCGGTTTGTTCCTGGTGGGTTATGGTTGTTTCCGCTTTATGGCAGAATTCTTTCGCGAACCCGACGATCACATTGGTTTTATCATTGGTGAATGGTTAACTATGGGGATGCTGCTGTCGCTACCCATGGTGCTGGCAGGAATCGTCATCATGGTCTTCGCCTACAACAGCAGGGGAAAATAATGCAGACATACCTTGATCTGCTGCAGCATATTCTTGACAAGGGTTCGCGCAAGTCCGACCGGACCGGCACCGGCACCATCAGCCATTTCGGCTACCAGATGCGTTTCGACCTGGCGCAGGGCTTTCCAGCCGTTACCACCAAGAAACTGTACTTCAAATCGATAATCCATGAACTCCTTTGGTTTCTGGATGGCGATACCAACATCCGCTACCTGAATGACAACGGCGTACGGATCTGGGATGGCTGGGCCACCGATGAAGGTGACCTGGGACCTGTCTACGGGGCGCAGTGGCGTAACTGGGTCGCGCCGGATGGCCGCAGGATCGATCAGATTTCGCAATTGCTCGAGGACTTACGTAACCGGCCCGACTCGCGCCGCCACATTGTTTCGGCCTGGAACCCGGCGGTGCTGCCAGACGAGACACGGAGCCCGAAGGAAAACGCCGCGATGGGGCTGCAGGCCTTGCCTCCGTGTCACACGATGTTCCAGTTCCACGTTGCGGACGGCAAGCTCAGCTGCCAGTTATACCAGCGCAGCGCGGACGTGTTTCTGGGTGTGCCCTTTAATATCGCGTCCTATTCGCTGCTGACCATGATGATCGCCCAGATCGTGGGCCTGGAGCCCGGTGACTTCGTACACACCTTTGGCGATGTGCATATCTACCTGAACCACCTGGAGCAGGTGGATACCCAGTTGAGCCGCGAACCCTACCCATTGCCGGAAATGAAAATCAACCCGGACAAACGTGATCTGTTCGATTTTCGCTACGATGATTTCGAGCTGTGCGATTACCGTTTCCACCCGCCGATTAGCGCACCGATCGCGATTTAATGGAGACAACCCCGGCGATTCACATCTGCCCGATGTGCCCCGAGGTTCGCAACGAGGGTCCCGGTGTTGCCTATGGTTACAGCCTGGTCGCACTTATTTTCCCCGGAGTATTCCCGCCATCATTCAGAGAGGCTGACGATGTATAACGGAAAAAAAGTCACCATTATCGCCGCCATGGCCCGCAACCGGGCAATTGGACTGGACGGTGAAATGCCCTGGCACCTGCCGGCTGAGCTGAAGCATTTCAAGGAAAGCACGATGGGCAAACCCATCGTCATGGGTCGAAAAACGTGGGAGTCGATCGGCCGCGTCCTGCCCGGGCGCCAGAATATCGTTGTTACACGGAACCCGTCTTTCCAGGCACCCGGTTGCACCCTGGCAGGCTCGCTGGACCTGGCAATAGATCTTGCTCAGGGCGAAGAGGTCATGATCATCGGGGGAGGGCAGTTATACCAGTTGGCCATGGCCACGGCCGACCGTATGATACTGACCCGGGTTGATTGTGAGCCTGATGCTGATACCTGGTTTCCGGAATGGCAGCTGCAGGATTGGCGGCAGGCCAGTGTTCGCAACGAGTTGGCCAACGAGAAAAACCCGCATGCCTACCAGGTTATTGAATGGGTCAGGAAAACGGATTCTTGTTGAATCTTCCCGGAACCTGGAACAACTGACGGTCTTCCAGTCTAAGCGCCGTGAGTCGACCGCCCCAAACACAACCCGAGTCCAGGTTGGCGTAGCGTTTTCGGATGCGCAGGCCCAGCGCAGCCCAGTGTCCAAAGACAATCGTGATGTTCCGTGTTTTGCGGTGCTTGTGTTTGAACCAGGGTATGTAACCCTTGGGTTGGCTGCCGGGTGGGCCGCTGGCGCTGGACAGAATCTTGCCGTTTGCGTCGCAGAATCGAAGCCGGGTCAGGATGTTACTGGTCAGGCGGCGGCGCCTCCAGCCAGTGCGGTCATCGCGCCAGCGTCTGATCAGGTTTTTGTTCATCCTGGCGAAGAATTTACCCGACTTTTTCGAGCGTAACACCTGCTCCACTTCATCAGCACAGGCCAGTGTCTGCTTGAGGGTCCACTGGGGAATGACACCCGCATGCAGCATTAATACCTGGTGTTTCTTCGACCAGCGAGCCAGGGGTTGTCGCTGCAGCCAGTCCATCAGGTGTTGACGATCATGGGCGTGCAGGATTACGTCCATTTCACGGTTGGAACAGCCTCCATCCGGAAATCTCCAGTGCTCACGCAACAGGTAGAGATCGTGGTTTCCGAGCGTCATCTTGAAACGTTTGCCAAGGCTTTCCAGCAATCGCAATGTTTCCAGCGACTGGCCGCCGCGGTTGACTAAATCCCCCGGGCACCACAGTTGATCGGCTGCCGGGTCGAAATTTACTTTTTCCAGTAAACGCTGCAGCGGATCGTAGCAGCCCTGGATATCGCCGACGACATAGGTTGCCATTCAGGATTGCCCTTCCAGCTGTTTCGCAAGGGCAGCGAACTGGGCCAGGCCGAGAGTCTCCGGGCGCACCCCCGGGTCGATTCCGGCAGATTCGATCGCCTGTGTGTCCAGCAACCCTCTCAGGCAGTTACGCAAGGTTTTTCGCCTCATCGAAAAAGCCTGACTAACCAGGCGTTCAAATTCTGCCATGTTATCTATTTCAACCGGTGGTTTTGCGTGTGGCACCAGTTTCACGAACTGGGACTGGACTTTCGGGGCTGGAGAAAAAGATTCCGGTGGCACGTTAAACAACGGGATCACTGCGCAATGGTACTGACACATGACAGATAACCTGCCCCAGGCCTTGCTGCCGGGGTCGGCTGCCATCCGCTTGACCACTTCGTGTTGCAGCATGAAGTGCATATCGATAATCAATTCGCTCCACTGCAGTACATGAAACAGCAAAGGAGTGGAGATGTTATACGGGAGGTTACCCACCAGCCTGAAACGCCGACCATCGCATAGCTCCGAAAAATCGGTTCGCAGGGCATCGCCGTTGTGTACGTGGGCCTTGTCATTACCACCGAACCAGGCTTGCAGGCGTCCGGCCAGATCACGGTCGATTTCCAGCAAGTGCAACTCGGCTTCGGAGTGGGACAGTGGCTCGCTGAGAGCGGCCTGACCCGGCCCGATTTCTATCAGCAGTTCGCCGGCTGCCGGATTGATGGTATTGACGATCCGCTGGATCATCATCGGATCCTTCAGGAAATTCTGGCCGAAGCGTTTGCGTGCCTTGTGTGCCATTTCGAGTCAGTTTCCTCCGGCCATCTGCTGAGCCACCTGGATCGCCTGGTGCAGGCTTCCGATATCGGCTTTTCCACTGCCGGCCAGATCGAGGGCCGTGCCATGGTCTACCGAGGTCCTGATGAAGGGTAACCCCAGCGTGATATTGACAGCCTTGCCGAAGCCCATGTGTTTGAGTACCGGCAGGCCCTGGTCGTGGTACATGGCGACCACCGCATCACAATTAGCGATATGCGGCGGGTTGAAAGCCGTATCGGCAGGCACCGGGCCATCCAGGCGTATGCCTTCTTCACGCAGACGATCCAGCAGTGGGGCTATGACGTCGTTTTCTTCGTGCCCCAGGTGTCCACCTTCACCGGCATGAGGGTTTAAGCCCAGAACCTGCAGGCGAGGATTAGTGATTCCGAATTGGGAGTGCAAAGCCTGCCACGTAATACGGATTACTTTCTCCAGTTTCGCAGCCGTAATTGCATCGGCTACTTCGCGTAAGGGGATGTGGGTTGTCACCAGGGCGACCCTGAGCCCGGGCGCTGCCAGCATCATCACCACCTGCGGAACTCCGGCCAGCCCGGCCAGAAATTCAGTATGGCCGGTGAATGCAACGCCGGCGTCATTGATCACGCCTTTATGTACCGGCCCGGTAACCAGTGCGGCTGCGTGACCTCCCTGGACCAGCCCGACCGCTGCGCGCAGCGTTTCGAGGACGTAGGGGGCGTTGCATGGATCGAGTGTGCCTGGCCTGGCCCGTGTGGCGAGTCTAACCGGCAAGCAGTTCAGTGAAGAACCTTCCAATTCCGCCCCGGGTTGCCATTCATGCACAGAAACACCAAGCCCCATGCGCTGGCTGGTTGTTTGCAGCAGATCCGGGTCGGCTACTGCCAGAATGCGACAGTCGGGGTGTTGGCGGTGATACTCAAGCAGAATCTCCGGACCGATTCCGGCGGGCTCGCCAGGGGTAACGGCCAACAAAGGAGTGTTTATGGTCACGGGATTTCGGTCAGTAATTGCTTCAGCCTGAGCTTCTTCCGCTGCCGGGCAGGCGAATTTCCACGAATGCTTCATCCCGGAACTGTCTCAGAACCTCATCGATTTCCTGCTCAGCCTTGCGCCGCATGATTTTGTCCCGCGCCTCGGCCCGTATGGATTCCTCAGTGCGGTCAATTTCACGCGTGTCCAGCAGTTCAATAACGTGCCAGCCACCCATTGTCTGAAACGGCTCGCTGGTCTGTCCCGGATTCATCGCAACGAGAGTCTGGTAGACCCGCTCGCCGTATGCATCGGGGGGGAACCAGCCCATATCGCCACCGATATTGGCGCTGGTCGTATCATCGGAGTATTCCTTGGCGAGTTCGCTAAAGTCTTCGCCGTCTTTCAGCTTGGTCTTGATATCGATGATGGCGTCCATGGCCAGGCGAGGAGTCATCAACTCATCAACTTCGATCATAATGTGCCGCGCATTGTATTCCTTGACGACCACCTGTCGTTCCTCACGGTAGTCATTGACCTTGATGAGATGGAAACCGGCGGGGCTACGGATCGGTTGTGTAAATTGATCCGGCTGCAGATCACGCACGGCGTCGGCGAAAAAGGCCGGCACGCTGTTGAGATCCCTCCAGCCGACCAGGCCACCTTCCAGCGCTTCCTGGCCATCGGAATAACTGATGGCGGCGGATGCAAAATCCAGACCCTCAACCAGTCTTCGGTGGATGTCGTCAGCCTTGGCCTGGGCTTTCTGGATTTGCTCCGGGGTCGGACCATCCTGCAATCCAACCATGATGTGCGATACGTTGTACTCACCACCGGCCAGGTCCTCGGAGGCCAGCATGATGTCTACTTCGGTGTCGGTAATCGGATCCATGCTGTTCACGATGCGTTGACGCAGGCGTTCGGTCATCAGTTCCTCGCCAATGTTACGGCGAAATTCGGAAAAGTCCTCCCCGTCGGATTCGATGACCTGGCGCATCTGCTGAACGGTCATGCTGTTTTGCTGTGCCAGTGTGACCAGCGCCTGGTCGATATCGGCATCGCTGATGCGGATACCGGTTTGCATGGCGCGCTGAACCTGAAGTTCACGCACGATCAGGCGTTCCAGAACCTGGCCTTCCAGCAGGTTCATCGGGGGCATGGACTCGCCGCTTGCGCGAACCCGCTCTACGATGCCGGCTACCGCGAGATCGAGCTCACTGCGCAGGATGATATCTTCATCCACCAGGGCCACGATCGAGTCGATCGATTGGTTGGTGGACATCTGCGCTGTCGATACGGCAGGGAACAGAACACTCGCTGCGAGGAACAGAACGGCAGTGGTCCGTGAACGGGATTGACGAATCATCAATGGATCTCCGAAAAACTCTTGGCTACCGGGTTTGACGCCGGCAAGCGGAAAAGTTCACATTCTACCTCATACGGTCAGTCGTCGAACAGGCTCTGGTTCTGCGTGCCCACGCTGGTGAGGCCTTTCAGATTGAGTTCAAAGTAGATTCCGTTACGGTAATCGCC
>CAYUBS010000014.1:0-32677 GCA_964443145.1 uncultured Wenzhouxiangellaceae bacterium
ACATCAGCGCAGATTTCCATGAAATACGAATTGATCCGCCAGAGCGTACAGCAACGCTTGAATACACCATTATTGCCGAACCGATAAACGCCGCCGGAGACCGCTGTGGCAAGCTGAGCCTGGACCAGGCGGGGACACGGGGAATCAGCGGAGACCAGGCTTCCCGCGCCGAATGCTGGGGTGGGCGATGACCCGGGGCTGAGCATTTTCGACAAAAACTGCCTGGATCAGGACTTTTTTCCTGTCACCTGGTGGACGGCAACGGGTTTCTCAAAACCTTTCACCAGGATGGATTCTGCCGGTTCGCTGACGAACTCTTCATCCACCAGCAAAAGCGTTTCGCTGGAAATCAAAATTCCCTGGGTGGGGGCAGCTGCTTCGAGCCGGGCGGCCAGGTTAACGGTCTTGCCCATGACGGTGTAATCCATTCGACTTTCTGAGCCGAAATTACCCACGGTGCAATATCCGGTTGCCATACCAATCCTGATTGCGATGGGTGAATTAATCCCATGGCGCAGGGCTTCCTTGTTCAGGGTTTCAACCGCGTCGAGCATCTCCAGGCCCATATTCATGCAGGCCCGGGCGTCATTTTCCACTCCGCGGGTTTCCGGATCACCGAAAAATATGACCACCCCATCGCCAATAAACTTGTCGAGGGTGCCACCGTGTTTAATCGCCAGTTCAGCCATTCGATTCAGATATGAATTTACGATATATGTCAGGTCGTCCGGATCGAGTGACTCGCTTTTCATCGTGAAATTAACGACATCTGAGAAAAAGATCGTCAATTTTTTTCTCGTATTGCCAACCTGCGCGTCCTGTTCGCCCTGGAAAATTGATTTGTAGACCTGCGGTGAAATGTAGCGTGAGAGTTTTCTGGGCAGCTCCTCAAGTGCATGTTCTGCAGCTTTCCTGGCGGTGATATCCAGCAGGATCCCTTTGCGAACCAATTGTCCGTTCTCACCCTTGCTGACCGTGCCGTTATCGGCAATCCAGCGTATCTCACCATCGGGTTTTTCTATTCGATAGTCCAGGTTGAAGGTACCTTCGTCTCCAACAACCGCACGCGGGCGGTCTTCCGGCACTACGATATCGAGAAAGCGGAGCTCCGCATTATCAACAAAAGCCGCAGCTGGCCGGCCTGTCATTTTTTTACTTGAACCACCCACTTCGCGCATCGTGAGATCGTCATCTGTTTCGGAGCGGTAGACAATACCGGGAAGTGTATCCACCAACTCTCTGTAGGTTGCCTCGCGCTCCCGAATGATAGCCGCGCTTTTCAGTATTCGCTTGATCAAAGGCGAGACGGCCCGGGCATTCAGGGCTGCACCAATAAGAATCGCCAGGAAGGCCAACAGTACGGTAAACATAGCGGCGCGAAAAAATGGCCTGTTAATCTCGGTCACGTCGATCTTCGTAACGAGGCCCATCTCCATAAATGGCAACCACTGGTAGGCCGCCAGCACCTTATCACCTGAGTAATCCAGACCCTGCATGGTTCCCGACTCGCCGCGCACGGCTGCGTCCATTGGACCTGCTTCCTTGGCGGCAATGCTCACCGGGGAAGGAATCTGAAAACCCAGCTTGCGGGACGGTAACAAGTAAACCAGTTCATCGCCCACACGCTCGCCCAGTAAGACTTCACCGGTTGTGCCAAATCCCCTGTTTGCCCGGTAGCCTTCCTTGAACTGGCTAATTGTGGCCGAACGCGCGCTGCCTCTAATTTGGCCGCTGTTATGAAATGCGTCATATTTCGCCACCGACTCCATCATGCGTCCCTGGGCCTGGGCCAACTCAACAAGTTGCTCCTGGGTATCTTCATAGGTCATTTGGTACAACACTACAAAGCCAGCACCGGAGACGGCCAGCAAAATCATCGCCAGGATTAACACGGTTCGCCAGTAAATTTGGCGTCCTTCAGTTGACGGTGCGGACTTCACTTGCTCTCCAGCATGGTCTTGAGCATTTCTTCACGAATCAATCGGGTCTCGCCGCTAAGTAACATCTCCTTAAGAACGGGTGTGAGTTGTTCCACCAGGTCCCGGCGGCTGACATGCACGTAGTGGTAAAGGAAAAGCGTTTCCAAAATGCCTTCCATCTCGGAAATGGTCTCAACACTCATCGATAGCAGCGTGTACAAACCCTGAAGCCGGGGCATGATGCCCACGTCGATATCCCCGTTGTCGAGCGCAAGAATCAAATCCGGATAGTCATCAAAGATGACCCGGTCCATCCCAACGGTTTGCTGATCAGAAAAGACGATTCCCTTGATGACCCCAATCTTGTAGGGGCGAACACTGTGCCAGCCATTAACGGGAAACCGGTATTTTTTGGAAAAAGCGACACCCTGGATAAGGTTGATGGGGATAGGTACCTGCACCAGGTTCTTAAACTCCAGCCCGATACCATCGATCCGCGCGAGTTCGGCGCTGACCTCGCCACTATTTGATGCCTCAAGTGCGCCAGCTGCAGAATACTCCCTGAACTCAGCGGAAATTCCAAGTTGCCGGTAGGCCTTTTCCATCACGACTTTGCTGATAGTTCCCCAGGTGGCTCCTTTGGCCACGGCTACAACTACGTCTGGCTCGCTGGCGTATAGCGGCCCAGATGCCAGAAATAATAGAATAAATAGTATTTTTTTCATGCTTTATATTTGAAGTGAAGGCGATGGGCGAACAGATCAGGAACTGTTTTGCAGTGTGACCCGCAGTTCTTTGGGCAGGGCAAATTCGATGGTTTCTGGAATCCCTGAGATCTCTTCGGCTGTTTTGCCGCCGGCTTCCTTGAGCCTTTCAATCACACCCTGGACAAGACTCTCCGGAGCAGAAGCACCCGCGGTCACCCCCACAGCAGATATTCCATCAAGCCATTTCGCCCTGATGTCCTCAGCGCCGTCTACCAGGAAGGCTTTGGTTCCCTGCTTTTCCGCAAGCTCACGCAATCTATTCGAGTTAGAACTGTTCTCCGATCCTACGACCAGAACCAGGTCAACCTGGCACGCCAGCTCTTTTACCGCATCCTGGCGATTTTGTGTCGCATAGCAGATGTCATCATGCTTGGGCCCGGTAATCGCCGGAAACTTGTGCTGCAATGCATTGATCACAGCCTGGGTGTCGTCCACGGAAAGCGTGGTCTGGGTAACATAGGCTAGCTTGTCCGGAAAATTCACTTTCAGCTTCGCAACATCCTGCGGGTTTTCTACCAGGAAGATGCCATTTGCTGATGGCGGCTCTCGCATCCACTGTCCCAGTGTTCCCTCGACTTCCGGATGGCCGGCATGACCGATCAATACGACGTCGGTTCCGGCCTTGCAGTGGCGGGCAACTTCCATGTGCACTTTGGTCACCAGCGGACAAGTCGCATCGAAAACATGCAAGCCGCGATCACCCCCGGCATTGCGTACGGCCTGAGATACTCCGTGGGCGCTGAAAATCACCGTGGCGTCATCAGGAATCTGGTCCAGTTCCTCTACGAAAATCGCACCTGCCCGGGACAGGCGATCCACTACGAAACGATTGTGCACCACCTCGTGCCGTACATAGATCGGTGCGCCGAACAACTGCAGAGCCCGCTCAACGATTTCGATCGCACGGTCCACACCGGCGCAAAAACCTCTCGGATTGGCCAGCAGTATATTCATCAGGATGCCTTTTCCCGACGGCTGATCAGGAACACATCCACCAGCAAAAGAACCACGCCGCAGGTAATGGCCGAATCGGCAACATTGAATGCCGGATAATGCCAATTTTTGTAGTAGACATCGACAAAATCCACCACGTAACCCAGCTGAATCCGGTCCACCAGGTTGCCGATGGCGCCTCCGAGGATTAATGCCAGGCCCAGCCCGGTAAGCCATTCTTTGCGCGGCAGCCTGAGTAGCCAGACGAGCAACACCAGGCTGACGCCTGAGGCAAGAACGATGAAGAACCAGCGTTGCCAGCCACCCGCGTCACTCAAAAAGCTAAAGGCCGCACCGTAATTATGCGCGAGCGTCATATTCAGCCAGGAGAAGACTTCCTGAGGCCGGTACAGCTCCAGCAGCTCAGTCGCCAGTTGCTTGGTGTGCCAGTCAAACAGAATTACTAAAGCAGTAACCCCCAGCCACACCCAGGGGTATGGGGGAAAAGTGCTACGTTTTGTCTTATTTGCTATTTCATTCACAGGGTTAACCTTCAGGCAACGCGGCGCGTTTCGCCGGCACCGAAGACGTTCTCCACGCAGCGTCCGCAGATTTCCGGATGGTCAGGATCAGACCCAACATCCTCGCGGTAGTGCCAGCAGCGCACGCATTTTTCATGCTCCGACGGTGTAACAAGCAGAGCCACGTCTCCTTCGTCCAGTTTGATGCGCTCGGCATTAGCCGGGGCAGAAGCCAGGTCCGCAGCGCGGGCTTCGGAGGTGAGCAAAACGAAACGTAACTCGTCACCCAGCGAATCGATAGCTACGCGCAAGTCGCCGTCCAGCCACAGGTCGACTTCCACGGCCAACGAGGAACCGGCCTTGCCTTCACGGCGAACGGTCTCTATCGACTTGCTGACCTCGTTGCGGACTTTGATCACATGACCCCAGCGCTCACGCTCTGCCGTCGCGTTGTCCATTTCAAACAGCCCTTCATACCAGGTTTCCAGGAATATGCTGTCGCTGCGCTCGCCTGGTAACTGCTGGTGAATTTCTTCTGCAGTGAAGCTCAGGACCGGCGCAATCCAACGCACCATGGCTTCGAGCACATGATACATAGCGGTCTGGGCCGACCGGCGTGCCAGGCTATCATAGCCTGTTGTATACAAACGATCTTTCAGGATATCGAGGTAGAAAGCGCCCATCTCGAAGGCACAGAAATTATGCACTTTCTGGTATACCTGGATGAACTGAAAATCGTCGAAAGCCTGCTTGAGCTGCTCCTGCAATTGCGCGGCGTGGTCGACCGCCCAGCGATCCAGAGGAAGCATGTCAGCGGGTTCCAGTACCTGGTCCGGTGTGAAACCATCGAGATTACCCAGCAGGAACCGGGCGGTATTTCGAATACGCCGGTAGGCATCCGCTACCCGCTTGAGGATTTCGTCTGAGACGCTCATTTCACCGCGGTAGTCGGCTGCTGCAACCCACAATCGCATCACGTCCGCGCCGAGGCTATTCATGACTTTTTGCGGCGACACGACGTTGCCCACCGACTTCGACATTTTCTTTCCATCGGCGTCCACCACGAAACCGTGTGTCAGTACTTGCTGGTACGGTGGCTCGCCATGCATGGCAACCGAGGTGAGCAACGAAGACTGGAACCAACCACGATGCTGGTCAGAACCCTCCAGGTACATTGCGGCAGGCCGGTTCAAGTCGTCACGCTCGTCCAGTACGCAGCGGTGCGACACGCCTGAGTCGAACCAGACATCCAGGATATCGGTGACTTGCTCATACTGTTCCGGGTCGATACCCAGCCGGCTGAATATGTCCTCGGAATACCAGCAGTCGGTTCCATTTTCTTCCACCAGGCCGGCAATCGTCTGCATTAATGCCTGGGTATCCGGGTGCAATTCGCCTGATTGACGGTCAACAAACAGCGTGATCGGCACACCCCATGTACGTTGGCGGGAAATACACCAGTCCGGCCGGTTTTCCACCATGCCCTTAATGCGTTCTTCACCCCAGCCGGGTATCCACTTAACCGACTTGATGGCTTCCAGTGCCTGCTCGCGCAGACCACCCTTCTCCATGCTGATAAACCACTGTGGTGTAACCCGGAAAGCCGTCGGCGTCTTGTGCCGCCAGCAATGTGGATAGCTGTGAACAAAGGGTTCTGAATGCAGCAGCGAACCATTTTCAAGCATGACCTCGAGGACGTGATCATTGGCAGCCCAGACCCATTCGCCGGCAAAAAGCTCCACGTTTTCCAGGTAACGTCCATCTCCACCGACCGGGTTGGTAACCGGCAGGTTGTACTCACGGCCGACCAGGAAATCCTCCACACCATGGCCGGGGGCCGTGTGGACGGCGCCGGTGCCTGCCTCGGTGGTGACGTGTTCACCCAGGATGACCGGGACAATCTTGTCATAAAACGGGTGTCTCAGTTGCAAGTGCTCGAGTGCCGCACCCGCTGCTGAACCGACTTCGCTGACCTTCTCCAGGCCGATCCGCTCGCTTACGGTGGCTAGCAGGTCACGCGCCAGGACCAGCGTCATTTGCCGGCCGTTCACCGTACCGGCAACCAGCAAATATTCGAGCTCCGCGTGCAAAGTTACCGCTTCGTTTGCCGGTAGCGTCCATGGTGTGGTGGTCCAGATCGGAATGCCCGCTTCTCCGTCTACCGGGCTGGCGCCGAATGCTGCAAATAGTGCCGCCGCATCGACTGCCGGAAACAGCACATCAATAGCCGGAGACGTTTTGTCCTGGTACTCGATCTCAGCCTCGGCCAGTGCAGAACCACAGTCAAAACACCAGTTAACGGGCTTGGAGCCCTGCATCAGGTGGCCACCATCAATGATCGAAGCCAGCGCACGGATCATGTCGGCCTCGTAAATGAAACTCTTGGTCGTGTAGGGATTAGGCCAGTCGCCCAGCACACCCATCCGCCTGAAACCTGCCCTCTGCAAATCTACCTGACGCTCGGCATAGTCACGGCACTTCTGGCGGAAGGTTGCCGCATCGACCTTGCGGCCGACTTTACCCACCTTCTTCTCAACCTGCAGCTCAATCGGCAGGCCATGGCAGTCCCAACCCGGAACGTATGGCGAATGGAAGCCCGACATCAACCGGGACTTAACCACCATGTCCTTCAGTATCTTGTTAACCGCGTGACCCATATGGATGTCGCCATTGGCGTAAGGAGGTCCGTCATGCAGTATCCATTCCGGCCGCCCGGCGGTTGCTTCCTGAATCTTTTGATACAGGCCGGCGTCTTCCCAGGCCTTGACCATTCCGGGCTCGCGGTTAGCCAGGTTCGCCTTCATCGCGAAGGCTGTTTTTGGCAGGTTTATTGTGTCTTTGTAGTCCATTCTTATACGTTATCCAACAGGTGTGTCCTCGGGCGGTACCGTTTCAGCCAGTATGTTCCTGGCTTCGTACTCATCCCGCTTCATCTGCTCAACGAGATCGTCAAGACTCCCGAAATTCAGCTCATCACGTAACTTTGCCACAAATTGAACATCAAGGCGCTGTCCGTATAGGTCTTCATTAAAATCAAAAAAATGCACTTCCAGCAAGGTCTCTTTGCCGTCCACTACCGGCCGGCGGCCCAGGTTGGTGACCGTCGGCAGCCAGGGGCCATTCGCGACCCTGGCATAAGCGGCCAAAACACCACCCAGCGGGCTCGGTTCAGCACGCATGCGCAGGTTTGCCGTCGGGTAACCCAGCGTCCTGCCCAGCCCCGCGCCACGTGTAACATGGCCTTCCATCCGGAACGGCCGGCCCAGCCGTTCGGCCACAGCCGAAAAATCCCCGGCCGCAAGTCTCTGCCTGATTCCGCTGCTGGAAATCCGTTCACCCCCACACAGCACTTCGGCCACGGGCTCCACCGTGAAGCCGCGTTCGCGACCCAGCTTTGTCAGCAGGCTCACGTCACCTTCACGCCCACGGCCGAAACGGAAATCCTCACCGATAACAACGCACCTCGCGTTCAGTTTTTCGACCAGAATCTGCTCTGCAAACTGTGTTGATGTCAGACTGGCCAGTTGCCGCCCAAAACGCATCAACCAGGTGATATCCACACCCGCCGCCCGCAATAGCCCAAGTTTCTGGTAAACCGTTGACAGTCGGGCCGGTGCGTTTTGTGGGCTGAAAAATGCAGGTGGCAGGGGTTCAAACGTCACCACGACGACCTCATCACCTTCCTGTGCAAGGCTTTTACAACGCTCTACCAGGGCCTGGTGCCCCCGGTGCATGCCATCGAAATTTCCGATGGCCACAACGGAGCGTGCCGGGGTAATTGCCCCGCCAATCCACTCAGGCCTGTTTCTGATTACCCGCATATCACCATTTCTTGCCGCGAAAAACCCGTAATTATACCAGCGCTTACCTACAGGTAACCGGTTTAAAAACGCTTCAGGACGAGCCTTTCGCCAGGTGGTGCGTGCGCAAGCCACCCGCAATGATCGCAGCACCGTAGACGACAACTCCAAGACCAATCAGTAGCGTCAGGCGAACGGCCCTGCTGAAGCCGGGTGCTTCCACCCATTGGCTTATTTCACCGTACTGCCAGGTAATAACAGCCACCATGGCAATGCAACCGGCCAGCACCGCTAGTCCCAGCCTGCTCCAGCCCGGTTCCGGCTTGTAGGTACCCTGCTTCCTCAGACTCCTGAACAATAGGCCCGCATTGATGTAGGCGGCGACCGAACTGGCCAGTGCCAGCCCGGTATGCGGGCCCTGGAACGCGAACGCCAGCAGGACCCCGACAAAGATGAAATTCAACGCCATGTTGGAAACCATCGCGATGATTGCGATTTTCACCGGTGTCTTTGTATCCTGTCGCGCATAAAAACCGGGCGCCAGGACCTTTACCGCGATAAAGGCCGGCAAACCCACGGCATAGGCAGACAGGCTAAGCGCCGACATCCTGACGTCACTCAGCTCAAAGGCATCGTATTGAAACAGGGTGATGAGGATCGGCATTGCCAGCTGCGCCAACCCCAGCGCTGCCGGCAGCGTGATAATCAGGGCCAGGCGCAGTGACCAGTCGAGGGTTGCCGAGAAAGCCTGTGGATCCTGCCTGGCATATTTACGCGATAGGTTGGGCAGGATGACCGTGGACAGAGCGACGCCAAACACACCCAGAGGAAACTCCAGCAAGCGGTCGGAATAGTACAACCAGGAAACACTACCGCTGACCAGGAACGTTGCGATGACCATATCCAGTAACAAATTAATCTGCGCCACCGATGAACCCACCAGGGTCGGAATCATCAGCCTGAGGATTTTGCGCACGCCGGAGTGGCGCCAACCCCAGCGGGGGCGAGGCATGACACCCAGCCTCATCAACGCAGGTATCTGGATTAACAACTGGGCTACGCCGGCCGCCAGAACACCCCATGCCAGCGCCATCACCGGCACTTCAAGCCGCGCCGAAAACAACACGGCTGCCGCGATCAGCGAGACGTTCAGCAGCACAGGTGTCAGCGCAGGCACCAGGAAACGGTCAAAGGTATTGAGGATTCCGCCCGCAAAAGCCGTGAGCGAGATCAGCATAATGTAGGGAAAGGTGATTCTCAGCATGTCGGCCGATAGCCAGAACTCCGGGCGCTCGTCAACCAGCCAACCCGGTGCGAAGATAGCCAATACAACAGGCGCCGCCAACACACCGATAGCCGTAACCACCAACAGGATCCCGGTCAGGGTACCGGCCACGTTGTCGATCAGGTCCCGCAGCGCTTGCCGGTCTCCGCTGGCCCGCACCTCGGACAGTACCGGCACAAAGGCCAGAGAGAAGGAGCCTTCGGCAAACAGGCGGCGCATGAAATTAGGGATTTTGAACGCCAGGAAAAACGCATCAGTCTCGGCGCTGGCGCCAAAATAGCGTGCAAACACCATGTCCCGGACAAAACCAAGGATCCTGGATGTGATGGTAGCGGTCCCTACTTTGGCTGTAGATTTAAGAAGCTGCAATTGTTGATTGACCCAATCGGCAAATAATAAGATAATGACCGGCTTGATTTTTGAACTTTATTGTTTTGGAGAAAGACCTTGGCCAACAGTCTATCAGCTCGTAAACGGGCACGTCAGTCGGAACGCAATCGCCGCCGCAACGCGAGTCAGCGATCACATGTCCGCTCAACCATTAAGAACGTGCTGCGGGCCATCGAAACCGGTGACAAAACCGCAGCGGAAACCGCTTATAAAACAGCCATACCTGCCATCGACCGATCCGTGGCGAAGGGCATCATGCCTTTAAACAAGGCTGCTCGGCATAAATCACGTCTGAACAAGCACATTCGCGCCCTGTAATCAGTAGTTATTTTACTGATCCTGGCAGAAAGATATGAAAAAGCCCCGCTCATGGCGGGGCTTTTTTATGGCAAATCGCTTTAGGGCTCGAAGGGCTCGTCCGGAAATTCAGCCGTTTCCGGCACCGCTTCCGCTAATCGCGTTTCTTCCTCATCCTGCAGCACCTCCAACTCGAGAGATACTTTCTGCATCAATTCATCGGTACCACTCCTGGTCACGGATGAGATGAGCTCCCAGGAAGCATTCCAACCCAACTCGGCCACAGCCTGCTGCGCTTTTTCCTGAGCTTCTTCAGGTGGCAACAAATCCGCCTTGGAAAACACCAGCCAGCGTGGCTTGTCCATAAGACCCGGATCGAATTTCTGCATTTCCTGCTCCAGTTGCCTGACCTGCTCAACGGGAGAGACATCCAGTGCCAGCGGCGCCAGGTCCACCAGGTGGAGCAACAGGCGGGTGCGCTGCAGGTGTTTCAGGAACTGGATACCCAGACCGATCCCCTCAGCAGCGCCCTCGATCAGACCAGGTATGTCGGCAATCACGAAACTACGCTCGACGTCGATGCGTACAACGCCCAGGTTGGGATACAGCGTGGTGAACGGATAGTCAGCCACCTTGGGCCTGGCCGCTGATACGGTGCTGATCAGGGTGGATTTGCCCGCATTGGGAAAACCCAGCAAACCCACATCGGCCAGCACCTTCATTTCAAGCAACAGACCGCGCTGCTCACCCGGTGTCGGCGGAACGGTTTTCCGGGGCGCCTGGTTGGTAGAACTCTTGAAGTGAACATTACCTAATCCACCCCGGCCGCCTTTCGCCACCAGCAGCCTCTGCTGATGCGTGGTCACATCACCGATGTGCTCACCGGTTTCCTGTTCGGCCACGATGGTGCCCAGTGGCACGCGCACGATGGTGTCCTCACCGCCCCTGCCCGTCATATCGCGGCCAGAGCCACTCTGCCCGTTCTGGGCCTTGTACTTTCGCAGGTGACGGAAATCCACTAGCGTGTTCAAGCCGGAATCCCCTTCAAGGTACACACTGCCGCCACGGCCGCCATCACCGCCGTCGGGGCCACCGTACTGGATGTATTTCTCTCGTCGAAACGAGGCGGACCCGCCACCACCGTTGCCGGCGATAACAGAAATCAGAGCTTCATCAACAAATTTCATAGGCTTATTCTAATCCAATAAAAAACCCCGCCTGAGCGGGGTTTTCAAATAAAACTCAGAATCGTTCCGGATTCAGGAAGTTTCAATACTAACGAATTTACGCTTCGGAAAACCTTTCGCCTCGAACTTCACCTTGCCGTCGCTCAGTGCGAACAGCGTGTGGTCGCGGCCCAGACCGACGTTATCACCGGCGCGGAAACGTGTTCCCCGCTGACGAACGATGATGTTACCGGCCAGAACAGATTCGCCGCCGTAGCGTTTTACACCCAGGTACTTGGGATTCGAATCGCGACCGTTGCGTGTACTACCGCCTGCTTTTTTATGTGCCATGAGTCAATACTCCTAAATTCTGATGTCGCGATCAGGCGTCGATGCCGGTGATTTCAATTTGCGTGAAATACTGGCGGTGACCCATCTGTTTACGGTGATGTTTGCGGCGCTTGAACTTGATGATCTTTATCTTTTCGCGACGGCCGTGATCGACCACCGTGGCAGTTACTTTACCGCCTTCAAGATAAGGAGCACCGATTTTTACGTCTGCGCCTTCGCCGACCATCAACACCTGGTCGAGCTCGACCGTGGTGCCTTTTTCAGCTTCGATTTTTTCGACTTTTAATACGTCACCGGTGGTTGCGCGATACTGCTTACCGCCCGTTTTAAATACTGCATACATTGGATTCAAGCTCCGTGAGGAAACGGCCCCACAAAAGGGCGAGAATGTTATCCGTTTTCCGGCCCGCGGTCAACCTCTAACAGCCAACCATTCTACACCAAAACGCCTTTGCCAGTTGTTCCCTTCGGGGAGTATAGTAGTTTGTTTGGATGCACCGATGGACAAGATTCTAATACGCGGCGCGCGGACGCATAACCTGGCCAACATCGATCTCGATCTGCCCAGGGATAAACTGATAGTAATCACAGGCTTGTCCGGCTCGGGCAAGTCTTCACTCGCGTTCGACACCATTTATGCGGAAGGCCAGCGGCGCTATGTTGAATCGCTTTCAGCCTATGCCCGCCAGTTTCTTTCCATAATGGAAAAACCGGATGTCGATCATATTGAAGGCCTGTCGCCCGCCATTTCCATCGAACAGAAGTCCACTTCCCATAATCCGCGTTCAACCGTGGGCACGATTACCGAGATTTATGACTACCTGAGGCTACTGTTCGCCCGGGTGGGCACCCCCTGCTGTCCCGACCATGGTCTGCCTCTGGAGGCTCAAACCATCAGCCAGATGGTCGATCATGTATTAAACCTGCCCGAAGGCAGCAAACTGATGTTGCTGGCGCCCGTTGTCCGCAACCGTAAAGGCGAGCACCTGCAGTTGTTCGACGAGCTTCGCGCCCAGGGCTTCGTGCGTGCCCGGGTGGACGGTGTGGTCTACGACCTCGATGAGGTTCCGGCACTGGAGCTACGGCGCAAGCACACTATCGAGGTGGTGGTCGACCGCATCAAGGTGCGTGAAGACCTCAAGCAAAGACTGGCGGAATCTTTTGAAACCGCCATCATCCTGGCCGACGGCATCGCGATCATCTCACCTATGGACGACGATAGCGCTTTGGGCGAAAAACTATTCAGCGCCCGTTACGCCTGCCCTTACTGTGACTACAGTCTGCAGGAACTCGAACCGCGCATGTTCAGCTTCAACAACCCCAACGGGGCCTGTCCGGAATGCGACGGCCTTGGGATAAGCCAGTTTTTCGATCCGGATCGCGTGGTCAGCAGCACCCACGTCAGCCTGGCCGGCGGCGCGGTGCGTGGCTGGGACCGGCGTAACGCCTACTATTTTCAAATTATCCAGGCACTTGCGAAGCATTACGGCTTCGACGTCGATACGCCGTTTGAAGAGTTGCCGAAGCGAATCCGCGACGTCGTACTACACGGCAGCGGCGATGAAATCATCGAGTTTCGCTATTTCGGCGATAACGGCGTGCAGAAGCGGCGGCATCCGTTCGCCGGAATCATTCCGAATCTCGAACGACGCTATCGCGAAACCGACTCACGGATCGTTCGTGAAGAACTATCCAAGTACATCAGTCAGCAACCCTGTAAAGACTGTGGCGGACAGCGGCTCAATCAAGGCGCATGCAATGTCTTCGTTAACAAGACCAATCTGCCGACCATTACCGCCTGGCCAATCGAACGTTGCCTGAGTTTTTTCGATGAATTGAAAATGGAAGGCCGACGCGGAGAAATTGCACCGAAGATCGTCAAGGAAGTCCGGGAGCGCCTGCACTTCCTGGTCAACGTCGGTCTGGATTACCTGACACTCGATCGCAAGGCCGATACCCTTTCCGGCGGCGAAGCCCAGCGCATCCGACTGGCCAGCCAGATAGGCGCCGGACTGGTGGGGGTCATGTACATCCTGGATGAGCCTTCAATCGGATTACATCAACGCGACAATGCACGCCTGCTGACCACCCTGAACAAGCTACGTGACCTGGGCAATACCGTCATTGTGGTCGAGCACGATGAAGAGGCCATCCGAGCCGCAGACTACGTAGTGGACATCGGCCCGGGCGCCGGCATCCACGGCGGTAAGATCATCTTCAATGGCACGCCGGAAGCGCTGCAAAACGACCCCAACTCGATGACCGGCCAGTACCTGTCCGGTAAAAAGGAAATTGCCATACCAGCGGAACGGACCCCGATTGACCCGCAACGCGTACTTAAGGTCATTGGAGCTTCCGGCAACAACCTGAAGAACGTCAACCTGGAAATACCCGCAGGCCTGTTTGTCTGCGTGACAGGGGTTTCCGGTTCCGGTAAATCCACGCTGATCAACGATACCCTGCACCGTATCGCTGCGCGCGAACTTTACAGCAGCGCGGCCCAACCGGCTGATTTTGAGTCGGTTGAAAACCTCGGTTTGTTCGACAAGGTCGTTGACATCGACCAGTCACCGATCGGCCGCACCCCACGCTCCAACCCGGCCACCTATACCGGTTTATTTACGCCGATGCGCGACCTGTTTTCCGGTACACAGGAAGCCAGGGCCAGGGGCTACAAGCCCGGCCGGTTTAGCTTCAACGTGAAAGGTGGACGCTGCGAAGCCTGTCAGGGCGACGGCCTGATCAAGGTTGAAATGCACTTCCTGCCGGACATCTATGTGCCTTGTGACGTATGCAAAGGAAAACGCTACAACCGCGAAACCCTCAGCGTCACCTATAAGGGCAAGAATATTCATGACGTACTGCAAATGACCGTCGAAGAGGCGCTGGTGTTTTTCGAGCCCGTGCCAACGATCGCGCGAAAACTCCAGACCATGACCGACGTAGGCCTTTCCTACATTACGCTGGGCCAGAGCGCGATCACGCTGTCCGGGGGCGAGGCACAGCGTATCAAGCTGTCCAAGGAACTGAGCAAGCGTGATACGGGCCAGACGCTTTACATTCTGGACGAACCGACCACAGGCCTGCACTTCCAGGATATTGAGATGCTACTGGGTGTGCTGCACCGCCTGCGTAACCATGGCAACACGGTCGTGGTGATCGAACACAATCTCGATGTGATCAAGACGGCGGACTGGCTGATCGACCTGGGGCCCGAGGGCGGCGACAAGGGTGGTGAAATCATCGCCGAAGGAACCCCCGAGGAAGTCGCAAAAATGGCTCATTCCTATACCGGGCAGTTCCTGGCCAGAACACTGGCGCCGCGGCCGCAACTCAAAAGCGCTTAACGGCGCTCGACCCGCATATCGAAGCTGAATTGGCGACCGTCAGCACTGTTCATTTCCAGCCTGACTATCTGGCCCGGCTGAATATCACCCGTGGGCATCATCAGCATCAGGTGGTATCCGCCGGGCTCGAGCATGACCTCGCCGCCCGGATCGATAGCCAGCGCCCCCACTTCCCGCATCTTGCTGATGCCATCGACCAATTCTGTACGGTGCAGGCTGACATCGCTAAAAGACGGGCTGGAGTAAGCTGAGATCTCCAGTACGTCGGAACCTGAATTGTGCAACCGCCCAAAGCCGGCGGTCATTTTCATACCGGGCGGCATGGCCCGGACCCAGGCTCCCTCGAAAGAAAGGCTGCTGTTTTCATCCCCGGCACTGCAAGCTGACAGTAAAATGACAACAAGCAACAACGGCCATAAAATATTTTTAATAGTTTTTTGCACCTGATAACCCCAATTCCTGTTCACATACGTTTAAAGGGTAGACACAACGGAGAACCACCATGAAATCCTGTATGAAAAAAATTCTGCCACTGATGATAACTACCCTGTGCACCGGAGCCGTTTCGGCGGCCCAACAAACCGTAAGTGACGACTCCATCACCATTTACTCCAGCATGCAGCCCGGAGCAGTTTCACCGGACCTGTACCGGCCCGTTTCCGGACGCCAGCTCAGCGGCCAGGTTCCTGGCTACGCCATCGTCCGGCATGACCGCTCCTATGATATCGAAAAAGGCACTCACGCACTCAGGGTGACTGACGTGGCTGCGTTAATTGACCCCACTACTGTGACGTTTTCTTCCCTGGATGAGCCACGCACCCGAGTGCTGGAGCAGAGCTTTCAATTTGACCTGGTCAGCCAGTCAAAGCTGTTGCAGCGCTATCTGGGCCAGCGCGTCACGGTTGAAATTCCGCGAGGCGACCATGCAGACCTTGCTGAGGGCGTCCTGCTGGGAGTAACTGACGGCCTGACGATGCAAATGGACGACGGCAGTGTCCAGGCGATCCGCAGTTACGGCAACATCCGGTTTTCCCAACTGCCCGGCGGCCTGATTACCCGGCCCACGCTGGAATGGCTGCTGGACAGCCCGGCGAGCGGTACACAGGAAACGCGCGTCAGTTACGAGACGCGCGGGATGACCTGGTGGACCGATTACAACATCATTTACGACGAATCCAAAAACTGCTCGATGGACCTTTCAGCCTGGGTCAGCATCATCAACCAGTCCGGTGCGAGTTACGATAACGCCGGACTGAAGCTGATTGCGGGAGACGTCAACCGGGCCGAGCCAAAGCGGCCGCGCCGCGACGTGGTGTACAAGATGGCAATGGCCGAAGAATCTTCCGGGTTTGCCGAAAAGTCCTTTTTTGAGTATCACATGTATACATTGGGCCGGCGCACCCACCTGCCGGACAATTCGACCAAACAAATCCAGTTGATGCCGACCGCCCAGGGCATTGAGTGTCAGAAAGAGTTGGTATTCGCTCCAACCCTGGACATGCCGTACCGCGGTTACCAGCAATACGACCAGGAGTACGGGCGCTACGGTAATGCAGACATCAACGTGTACCTGCGCTTCAGTAACGAAAAATCCCAGCAACTGGGCATTCCTCTGCCGGCTGGACGCATTCGCGTCAACCAGGTAGATCCGGCAGACGGCAGCCTGGAATTCATTGGCGAGGACGTCATTGACCATACGCCGAGAAATGAAGACGTGTTGATCGAAATGGGTAATGCATTCGATGTGGTCGGAGAACGCAAACAGACTGATTTCCGGGTCGACACGGGTACCCGAAACCTGTGGGAAACTTTTGAAATTCGCTTACGTAATCACAAGGATGAAGCGGTCGATGTGGCCGTACTGGAAAATCTCTATCGCGCGGCAAACTGGAAAATCGAAAACGCCAGTATGCAACACGGGAAAGAGAACAGTAATCGAATCCGGTTCGACGTATCAGTTCCCGCGGGCGGTGAGCGGGTGATCCGTTATACCGCCCACTACAGCTGGTGACAAATCGTTAGCGTTTACCGTATTGAATCTCGGGATCAACCTGGCTGCGGGTCTTGGCAACAGGGGCGCCCGGTGCTCTTGAGATCGGCGATGGCCGGGCAAATTTCACTGGCGCCTTGCCGTAGCCGGCTGCATTGCCCGGGGCCCACACAATGATGCTGCCTTGCGCTCCGTTGACATAGTGGCCTTGCCGGACCTTGCCGTAACCGGTTTTCTGGAACGCATGGGTATGTTTGATATTCGGCACGTCATGACCGTATGCGGCCGTTGAAAATGCCAGCGAAAGCAAACAGGCAATTGCACCGGTTGCTGCGATATAAGCGAGTCGTGTATTCATTTACGGTTCCTCCACCAGGCTAGCGTGCCCGGTTATTCTGCCTGAAATCTACCGATCCGGAAAGGAGGCCCCGGGGCCTCCCCGTTGCGACCGGCAACGGGATCATCAATAACGACAGCCCCTTCCATGTCCGCGGCAACGCCTGTTGCCATGGTGCCGGGAGTGTCGGTGCTTGGGCCTGTGATGTCCTCGCGGCCCATGGCGTGGGACTGCGACCGGCACATAAACAGGCGCGTAGACCGGTGCGTATACAGGTACCGGCGCGTAACCGCCATTGAGGTTGATCGTCCCTGAATACCCGGAATAACCGCTGGAGTCGCCATAGACTGTGACACCACCGGACCAGTAGCTATCCGGGTATCCACCATAAGCTCCGTGGCCATTGGCCAGAGCGGTTCCTGAAAGCATTAGAGCCATCAATCCCAGCCCTGCAATTTTGCTAAACTTACTCATCATGTAACCTCCTTTGCGCTCCTACGACTAAAAGTTTAGAGCGCTCGCGCTGAACTCAATCTGAACAGGACCAATGACCATGCTTGAAACCATTGACCATGGAAAAATACGTGAATTGAAAATTGCCAGGCCGCCGGCAAATGCATTGAACCCTGAGCTTGTCCGACAATTCACAGAGTCATTGCTGGAAGCGGGTCAGCAGTCAGAGGCTGTCGTTGTTTCCGGTCTGCCGGGTATGTTTTCGGCGGGTCTGGATCTGCCACAGCTATTACCCCTGAGCCAGGAAGAAATGACTACTTTTTGGGCGAACTTCACAAAGCTGATGCATTCGATCGCCTGCATGCCCGTTCCGACCGCGTTTGCGCTGACCGGGCACGCCCCGGCCGGCGGCATCGTCATGGCGTTATTTGGTGACTATCGAGTCATGTCGCGGGGCTTTAAAACGGGGCTGAATGAAGTCCAGGTTGGGCTGGTCGCGCCCCAGCCCATCCACGGGGCCCTGGTGCGTGCGGTAGGCCCGCGTATCGCGGAACGCATCCTGGTTGCAGGTTTGATAATGGACTCGGAACAGGCAAAAGAAATTGGTCTGGTTGACGAACTGGTGGATGACCCGGCAGCCGCAGTCACACGTGCCATCGAGTGGTGCGAGCAACACCTGGCGTTGCCCCGTGACGCCATGCTAATTACGCGACAGATGGCCCGTGCCGACCTGCATGCTCTGTTCGACAAAGAACACGAGCTCGGGATCGAAAAATTTGTCGATATATGGTTCTCAGACTCAGCACGGTCCACGCTGACCGCCATCGTGGAACGCCTTAGTAAAAAAAGCTAAGGGGTTCTGCCCTGCCGGATGGGCCTCGATGGGTCCCTGATCCACTCGCTCCATGAACCCGGATACAGGCGGCTGTTCCCCAGGCCAGCAAGTTCCATGGCAAACAGGTTGTGGCATGCGGTTACACCGGAGCCACAGGAATGCACCACCCGGTTTAACGGTGTGCCATCCAGCAGCTTTTCAAATTGCGCCCGGAGCGCCTCACGGTCCAGAAACCGGCCGTCGGCTTGCAGGTTGTCACTGAATGGCCGACTAAAGGCACCTGGAATGTGCCCGGCCTGGGTGTCCAACGGTTCTATTTCCCCGGCGTAACGCTCCAGGGCCCTGGCATCAAGCACCAGAAGGTCTTCTGAACCCAGTGAGCCACTGATGTCACCGGCTGATACTGTTTGCTTACCGCCTGCCTCCAGATTACCGACTTCAGACGGATCCACGAGGTGTTCTCCGGATTCTAACGCTAAGCCGGCACTCTTCCATGCGGCCAGTCCGCCGTCCAGCAAGGCCGCTTTTTTGCCAAGATTGTGCATCAACCACCACAGCCTGGCCGAGATCGCATTCGAACCATCATCGTATGCCACCAGTAAATGCTTATCCGTCCAGCCAATTGAAGCCAGGTAACGGGAAAAATCATCACGCTCAGGAAGCGGGTGCCGCCCACTGGTAGCCTGGACAAGGCCAGCAAGATCATCATCGAGGTGGGCATAGGATGCGCCGGGGATGTGTTCATTAAGCCAACCGGCCCTGCCTTTGGCTGGATCGGTGAGATCAAAGCGACAATCGACTACGACGCATTGGCCGGAATCGATCAGTTCATTCAGTTGTGGAGCTGATACCAGAATAGTGTTGCTCATGTACGCGTTGCATCCTGTCAATAAGGTTCATCAACATGGCAGCCGTCACGCCCCAGATGCGGTAACCCTGCCAGTTCAATGTGTAAATCTTAAACTCCCGCCCGTGCCGCTCCACCACGCGGGTGTGATACAACTCGGCGTTTAACGCGATGCGCAATGGAATGGTGAAAACTTCGGCCACTTCACTTGCGTCCACCACCCAACTGACCGGTGGCGTCACCAGGGCGACAACCGGCAATACCCGATAATCCGAGATGGTATCAGCACGGTCAAGGAATCCGATCGGGCGGACTGACGCAGATGGCAGGCCAATTTCCTCGTGAGCCTCACGAAGCGCTGTCTGAACAGCGGAGGCATCGCTCTCCTCTGCAGCCCCGCCTGGAAAACTGACCTGGCCCGGATGCTGCGGAAGATGGTCCGCACGCCGCGTAAGTACTATTTCAGGTTCCGGCAAATCCAGCAGGGGTACCAGGACAGCGGCGGTCTTGGCAGGACGAAAAGAGTCGTTTCCAGGAGGACGGTAGCCGGTGACGTCAAGACTTCCAACGCCGTGTTCGAGCGGGGAAACAGCTTGTAGAAGAAGCTCCCGCCAGTGTCGCATCACGAGATTTTTGCCCCAAAATAAAACGGGGCCCGAAGGCCCCGTCCGGTAGATTTATTGTACGATTTCAATCAGCTTTAGATCAAAAATCAATGCTTCGTTGGGTCCGACCGGCTGGTTACCACGTTCGCCAAAAGCGAGCTCCGGTGGCACAAATACCTGCCAGGTAGAACCTATCTTCATCAGGGGCAGCACTTCCTGCCAACCCTTCAGCACTGAACTAACGGGAAACTCTTCAGGTACGCCGCGCGCGAATGAGCTGTCAAATTCCAGGCCATTGGTCTTGGAACCGCGGTAGTGAACCTTAACGGTGCTTTCCATTCCGGGCCGCGCGCCATCGCCTTCTTCAATGATCCGATACTGGACTCCGCTGGGCAGAGCGACGATACCGTTCTTGGTCAGGTTTTTAGCCAGAAAATCTTCAGAAGCCTTTAGGTTTTCTGCAGATAGCTTCTCGAAAGCTTCAAGCTGTTCCTGGCGAACACGTTGCTGCAGTTCGGTCAGCATGGCGGTCATTTCTTCAGCCGGTACTTGCGGCTCTTTGCCTGCAGCTGAATCACGTACGGCTGCAATGACGGCTTCTACATCAAATTCTGCACCGCGGCGCTGAATATCTTGGCCAATGTCCCAGCCTACTGCGTAGCTGAGCTTGCCTTTGTCAGTGGTTATATCCTGAGCCATTACGGGGCCCGCAATGAATACTGCCAGGATGATGAGCGCGAAAACTGAACGCATCAGGTATTCCTCCAAAATTTTATGGATACTCCGGCAAACTTACCGGCGCGTGAAAAGTGCCACATTTTACAGGAGCACGACTACGTATGCCAAGCTCAATTAACACTAAGCCAGACACGGCACAGCGATAGACCCTAATTTTCCAGTCAAGTTTCCACCATCTTTTGGTGGATCTGGCCACCCCGGGGGCAATTCGTCTGGCTAAACAGCCCACCTCCTAATTAATATCCTTTTATTTCAGTAAGATAAAAAACCCTAACGATCTGGCACGAACCCTGCATTAATAGGGTTAGAGATTGATTAACCAGGAGTAAAACCAAATGGGTATTTTTTCGCGCTTCAGCGACATAGTGAATGCAAACATCAATGCCGTGCTTGAGAAAGCCGAGGAACCGGAAAAAATTATCCGGCTCATGATCCAGGAGATGGAAGACACACTGGTGGAAATCCGGTCTGCAGCGGCCAAGTGCATTGCCGACCGTAAAGAACTGGGTCGTCACATAGAGCACCTTGAGCGGGAGCAAGGCGAATGGGCCAACCGGGCCGAGCTCGCTGTACGTCGCGAACGCGAAGACCTGGCGCGGTCCGCACTGGTCGAGAAGCAGGCCATCGGTGACCGGGTGGAGAAAATGAGCAAGGAGTTTGAGGGTCTGGATGGGCAGCTCGAGAAATTCAATGCGGATATCACCCAGTTGCAAAGCAAACTCGACGATGCCAAGACCCGGCAACGCAGCATCGTGATCCGGCACAAGACGGCCAGTTCACAATTGTCCGCTCGCAAGCACATTCACGACGACAGTATCGATGAAATGCTGTATCGCTTTGAAAACGCCGAACGCCGGATCGACCGGGTCGAGTCAGAAGCCGAAGCCATCAACATAGGCCGCGGCAAGAATCTGGCCAGCGAAATCGCAGACCTGGAGCAGGATGACCGGGTGGAAGCCGAACTGGAAAATCTGAAAACCCGGGTCGGTGACGACAACGAGGAGAAGAAAGATGTCTGAAGCCATTCCGATTCTATTGATCACAGTTTGCTTGCCACTTTGGATCATCTTCCACTACATCACGAAGATGAAGACTTCGAAGGGCTTGTCACCTGAAGACGAGAAGATGCTGAGTGAAGTTTGGGAATCCGCTAACCGAATGCAGGACCGCATCAATACACTCGAGCGCATCCTTGATGTCGAATCACCGGACTGGAGAAGACGTTCATGAACGACTTTTACAAGCACAAGAATCCGCACCGCCTGTTCCGGGACAAGGAAAATGCGATGCTCGCGGGTGTCTGTGCCGGAATCGCCGACTACTTCGGGCTGAATCGTAAAGGCGTGAGACTGGTGACTTTCCTGTTCATGCTGTTCCCCCCATTTTTCGCCTTCATCATGATTTCATATGTAGTCCTGACAATTGTTCTGCCCGTGAAACCGGTTGAAGTAGAACAAAACCCTGAGCAGGCAGAATTCTGGCGTGGCGTCAGCAATGCCCCTGCCGACGTGTTCGGCAGCCTCCGCCACCGCTTCCGGGAACTGAACGTGAAACTGGAAAGAATGGAAGCTTTCATCACCTCGCGTGAATTTGAAATCGACAGGGAACTCGGAAAGAAATAGCTGTTTTCCGGGTCAGATGTCCCGAAATGCGTCAACACGAGGGAAATTGACGTTGGAATGTAACCAAAACCCGTTAGTTAGCGTCAATAATACTAAGTAATCGCGGTCTATATGGATAAGGACCACGCAAATGGAGAAGAGCAATGAACAAACGCCATCAGATAGAGACGCAGAAACCCAAGACGAGAACTCCGCTTTTCGCTTCCCCGTGGGTCGCACTCTTTTTCGTTCTGCGGCACGAATTCACGCAGTCCCGCGCCCGCGCCAAGTAGTCACCATCCGCGCACGGTACGTGCGCACCCACTCTCAATGTGAATGATAGTCCTTTTCACCCGCTGTAACGGCCAGGTCCAGCCGATTTTCATGCGGGGGTAAGGGGCAGGTCGAATAATCGTTGAATGCACACGGCGGGTTGTAAGCCTTATTGAAATCAACCACGACCCGGCCATTCTCGGGTAATCCGTCACTGTACAGGAAGCGCCCTGCCCCATAAGTCTCCTTGCCACTGGTCCGGTCGGCAAACAGAAACCACATGGACTCCGAATCTTCATCGCCCAGACCCAACAACCGGTAAGTCTGCCCGTCCCGCTCAAACTCGGCATAACCATAAACAGGAGTCGGACTCAGTTGCCCCAGGACATTGGCTATTTCAATGGTCTGGCCATCCGTCGCGGGAACAAATCGCGCATCGAATTTCCAGTCCTGCTGAATGGTGTAAACCGGTACGGAAGAAAAATTCAGTAATGCAGGCGCTTTCCGGTCTTTGATCCGAAGCCCGTAAGATTCCCTGAAAATGACGTAGAAGCTCAAGTCACCACTGCGCACGACGCTGGGTGTACCCTGGTTGTCAGCCACCAGCATGGCATCCACAACGATTGCATCATTCACCGTTACGCCACTTCCTGAGGCCGGGACGAATCGTAATTCATCGCCGGTCAGGAAAAGCGTACCCCAGTTGTCCGGCCCGCCCGGAATCTTCGCAGCGTTGGTTGGGTCACTCCCCACAGAGTTTTCGCCTTCCTGCAGCCACTCCAGGCCTACCAGCGTCATCCAGCCGCTATCATCGGCCAGGCGTTCATTACGGCTTTGTCGCCATTCCTTGATCTGGCCTTCATGAGATGGAGCTGATTGCGCTGCGGCAGCCAGCGGGATGAATGCCAACAGACTCGAAATCAGTGCAGAAATAATCTTGTTGCTCACTTCATGCGTCCGTAGATGTCTTCAAAGCGCTTGATGTCATCTTCGCCAAAATAGCTCCCGGTCTGGATTTCGATCAAATGCACGTCTTCGGTGCCGGGGTTCTCCAGCCTGTGTTGGGTCTCAACCGGTATATCGATAGACTCATTGGGATTGAGCAGAAACTCTTTGTCACCCAGGCGAACCTTGGCTATCCCCTTGATCACGGTCCAGTGCTCCGAGCGCTTGTGATGCATTTGCAAGGAAAGCACCCCACCCGGCTTAACCACCAGTCGTTTGACTTTGCAGTCCTCTGCGCTTTCGAGAATAGCGAAGCTGCCCCAGGGGCGGTACACCGTCTTGTGAAAATCAGCCGCCTCGTGTTTCAAATCACTCAGTTGGTTGACGACTTCCTTTACATCCTGGGCACGGTCGCGATTGGCCACTAAAACCGCATCCCCTGTATCTACAATCACCAGGTCGTCAACGCCAACGGCGGCCACCAGCCGCTCGCCGCCCTGGATGAAGCAGTTTCGGCTTTCCACGACCACCGCTTTGCCCTGGATACGGTTGCCTGCCTCGTCGGACTCGTAGAGTTCGCTAATGGCTTTCCACGAGCCAATATCGCTCCAACCAAAATCAGCGCCCACCACGGCGCAGTTGGAGGCCTTTTCCATGACGGCATAATCAATCGAGTCGGAGGGGCAATCACTGAACAACTCCAGCGGTATTTCCATGGGCTGCTGTGTTGCATCCATAACTTTCCAACAACTGTTCACACTGCTGGAGATGTCCGGTGCAAATTCAGCAAGCGCTTCGAGGAAAGCACCGGCAGCAAAGCAAAACATGCCGGAATTCCATCCGTACTCTCCGGAATCTACATACTCCCGGGCCGTATCTTCGTCCGGCTTTTCAACAAATGCAGCCACATCGTGGCCATTGGAATCCTCAATTTTTTTACCCTGACGGATGTAGCCATAACCCGTTTCCGGGTGCGTCGGGTGGATACCAAAAGTAACCAGGTAGCCCCGTTCGGCCAAGCCGCGCGCCGCGTCCACAGATGCAACGAATGATTCCTGATCACGGATCAGGTGATCCGCCGGCAATACCAACATCACTGCATCTGGCCCGAACGTGTCCTGCACGTACAATGCCGCGAGCGCGATCGCCGGCGCCGTATTCCGGCCAACCGGTTCTAACAGGAACGGGTGTTCATGTTTCTGACCGTAGACATCATCGTACAGATCACGGGTGTAAAAGTAGTAGTCACGACTGGTTACCGTCAGAACAGGACTAGCTTCCGCCACCCCCAACGCCCGCCGAAACGTTTTCTCCGCCAGAGATTCACCATCAACCAGCTTCATAAAGGGTTTGGGGTGAGCACGCCTGGAAACCGGCCAAAGCCGGGTACCGGAGCCACCCGAAAGGATCACCGGAATCATCGGCGTACGTAATTTTTTACTGCTCATTGTCAGCTAACTCCTCAATGCAGGCTTGCAAAGATTGCTGCAAACCGGCCTGTTCAATTCCAAATTGCTCACTGATCCTCGATGCATTCAACACCGAATACAACGGCCGCTTAGCTTTCTGCGGAAATCCGGACGACGGTACAGCGGTCATTTCCGGCAATCGGGGTAGTAGACCCAACTGCGCACCGGTTGTGAATATGGTACGGGCGAACTCATACCAACTCACCGCGTCGCGGTCGCAGTAATGGTACACGCCTGACGGAACTACTCCGTCCTCAGCGCAGGAGGCCTGATCGATTACCCTGCGGGTGACAGCAGCCAGGTTACGGGCCCAGGTCGGGCACCCAATCTGGTCACTGACAATGCTGAGTGACGGCCGTTCGCGGGCTAGCCGCAGCATGGTCAGCACAAAGTTGTTACCCAGAGCCGAGTAGACCCAAGACGTGCGCAGAATCAGGTGACGGCAGCCACTGTCGGTAATCGCTGTTTCACCGGCCAGCTTACTCGCGCCATAAACACCAAGCGGGCCGGTTGGGTCGTCTTCCAGAAAAGGCCGGTCTGATTCGCCGTTAAACACGTAGTCCGTCGAATAGTGCACCAGCAGGCGATCATTACTTTTCGACCACCGTGCCAGGCGGGCCGGCAGTGCTTCGTTAATCCTGAATGCAGCATCGGGGTCATCTTCGGCGTGATCCACAGCAGTGTAGGCAGCCGCATTGACGATAACGTCGGGACGCATCCGGTTCAGCAGCACTTCCACTTTGCCCAGGTCGCCAAGATCCTGTTGAATGATGCCGCTGTTACCCGGCACAGCTGTCCGATCCACCTGGGTGACGGAGCCAAGTTGTCGTAATTCGGGCAGCAGTTCCTGCCCCAGTTGTCCGGACGCGCCGGCGAGTAGAATATTCATTGGTGCATCCGTGGCAGAGCTTCTTCGCGAATGTCTTTCAGGCGCGGAGCAGCAGCATCTTTTTCTGACAGGTTGCCCGAATCAACCGGCCAGAGGATGCCAATATCCGGATCATCCCAGGCCAGCGTGGCATCGTACTCAGCGTGGTAGACCTCGGTGCAAAAATAGTTGAGCAATACCGACTCACCCAGCACACAAAACCCATGGGCGAAGCCTTCCGGAATGCACAACTGACGATGGTTGGTGGCTGATAACTCCACCCCTGCCCATTGCCGAAAAGTCGGTGAGTCGGGCCGGATATCCACCGCAACATCGAACACGCTGCCTTCTACGACTGAAACAAGTTTGCCCTGGGGTTTAGGGTGCTGATAATGCAGACCTCTTAAGACCCCGGCCGCTGACCTTGAGAGGTTCGACTGGACAAAACGTCCGGGCAGGCCGAGGGCCTCGTAGCGGGCAGCATTCCAGGTTTCCATGAAAAACCCACGGGCATCTCCATGCACTGTGGGTTCAATAACGACCAGTCCCGGTATCCCGGTTTCAATTATTTTCACACTTACGGGCCCCTGCTTAACAAACCAAGCAGGTATTCGCCGTAACCACTCTTGCGCAGGGGTTCAGCCAGCTTTCTGACCTGGTCTTCATCGATCCACCCCTGCATAAACGCTATCTCTTCAGGACAGGCGACTTTCAAACCCTGCCGACTCTCAATCGTCTCGATGAAGTTCGCCGCTTGCTGCAGTGACTCATGGGTACCGGTATCAAGCCACGCATAACCCCGGCCAAGGCGCTCCACGGATAGGCTGCCGTCTTCGAGGTAGATGCGGTTAAGGTCAGTTATTTCCAGTTCACCGCGCGGGGACGGCGCGAGGCTACGTGCAAACGCGCTGGCTCGGCCATCGTAGAAATAGAGGCCGGTAATCGCATAATGAGAGCGCGGTTTCTCGGGCTTTTCTTCGATACTGACCACGCGGAAATTGTCGTCAAATTCGACCACGCCATAACGTTCCGGATCACGCACCCAGTATCCAAAAACAGTTGCGCCATGATGGTCGCTGGTTGCGCGGGTCAGAACTTCACCCAGACCCCCGCCGTGGAAAATATTGTCACCGAGGATCAGGCAGGAGGGGTCACCCTCGAGAAAATCTTCAGCAATGATCAGCGCCTGTGCCAACCCATCAGGATTTGGCTGTTCGGCATATTCCAGGCGCAGCCCCCAGTCACTGCCATCCCCGAGCAGTTGTCGGAACAGGGCTTGTTCGTGCGGTGTGGTGATGATCAGGATCTCCCGGATATCCGCCTGCATCAGCGTGGCCAGCGGATAGAAGATCATCGGTTTGTCATAGACCGGCAGTAACTGCTTGCTGACCACGCGGGTTAGCGGGTAAAGCCGTGTACCACTGCCGCCTGCAAGTATGATTCCTTTCCTTTTCATGGCGTATCTCCCAGGCCAAGACGCTCGCCCTGGTAACTGCCGTCGCGCACGCGATCAAGCCAGCCGCTATTGGCAAGATACCAGTCAACTGTTCGTTGCAGGCCGGTTTCGAAGTCAACCGAAGGCTGCCAACCCGTGGCCGCCATCAGCTTATTGCAATCAATGGCGTAACGCCGGTCATGGCCCGGACGGTCTGTCACATGTTCGATCAATTGCCGGCGCGAGCCGTGTGACGTATCGGGCATGCGTTCGTCCAGAGCATCGCAAATAGCCCGGACCACCTGCAGATTGGTGCGTTCGGAAAGACCGCCCACGTTGTAAACCTCACCGCTTAAACCCCGCGCCAGCACGCTGTTTATCGCATCCACGTGATCGTTCACAAACAACCAGTCGCGCACCTGCAGGCCATCGCCGTAAACCGGCAGTGGCTTGAATGCCAGCGCGTTGAGAATAATCAACGGAATGAGTTTTTCCGGAAACTGGTATGGCCCGTAGTTGTTGGAACAGTTGGTGGTCAGCGTGGGCATTCCATAAGTGTGATTGAATGCGCGCACCAGGTGGTCGGAACTGGCCTTTGATGCCGCGTAAGGCGAGTTGGGCGCATAGGCCGTCGTTTCAAGGAACGCGCCGGTGTCACCCAGGCTGCCGTAAACCTCGTCAGTGGAGACGTGCAAAAAACGGAACGCCGCCTGGCTGGCGCCGGGCAACATCTTCCAGTGATCCAGCGCACATTGCAACAGGTTCAGGGTGCCAACAACGTTGGTATGAACAAAAGCGCCGGGGCCGTCTATGGACCGGTCCACGTGGCTTTCAGCAGCAAAGTTCACGACGGTGTCCGGCGAGAACTTATCGAAAAGCCCGGCCACAAGTGCTGCGTCGTCAATATTGCCGTGCACAAATACGTGTTGATCGTTGTCGCGAAGCGGATCAAGCGTGTCGAGGTTACCCGCGTAAGTCAGTGCATCAAGGTTGATGATACGCAGGTCTTCATCCTGCGACAGACTGCGCAGAACATAATTACTACCGATGAAACCGGCGCCGCCGGTTACGAGCAGGGTTCGCATTATTTTGTCCCTTTCGGGTTAGAACGGAATGTCGTCTTCTGCGAAGTTGTCTTCCACCGGGGCAGGTGCGGGAGCGGACTGCCCACCACCCTTCTGGCCCTGCTGGCCCTGCTGGTCTTGCTGGCCCTGCTGTGCGGGCTGAGCCGGTGCGCTATCGCGAAAACCACCACCCGCGGGCTTGGCCGAAGCCTCACCGCCACGTCCGCCAAGCATCTGCATTTCATTGCCAACGATTTCAGTCGTGTAACGGTCCTGGCCGTCTTGTCCCTGCCATTTCCGGGTGCGCAGCGCGCCTTCAACATAGACCTGACTGCCCTTGCGGAGGTATTCGCCGGCGATCTCGGCCAGACGACTGAAAAACACAACCCGGTGCCACTCAGTGCGTTCCTGATTTTCACCGGTTTGTTTGTCCCGCCAGGACTCACTGGTAGCAATTCTGATATTGGTAATGGCAGCGCCACTAGCTGTATAGCGGGTCTCGGGATCCGCGCCCAGGTTGCCGACCAAAATGACTTTATTTACACCACGTGCCATCTGGCATCTCCTTATAAATCAATGAATGAAGTGTAGCACAGTCACTGTAACTCTCTTGTCGGAAAAACGCCCTGTAAAGAGAGTTTCAGGACAATTCCCCAGAGCAGGCTGATGCCACTGGCGGCGAACAGTGCGACCTGACTTCCGAAGGTGCCCAGCAACCAGCCACCGGCCACGCCACCGAAGAAAGCGCCGAGAAACTGAAAGGTACTATACAGGCCCAGCCGGCGTCCCCGGCCGCGACTGCCGGTGAGCCGCGAAAGCAACGAAGGCATGGACGCTTCGAGCAAATTAAAACCGAGAAAATACAACGCCAGCAGAACACCCAATGCACCCAGGTTGGCACTGACCGGCAAAATACCGACTGCCAGCGCCAGGATAAGAAACGCCCATGGCAACATGAGATGCTCGGACATATTGGCGCCCACGCGGCGCAGAACAGGCATCATGAAAACAACCGAGCCCAGCATCGCCGGTACATAAATTTTCCAGTGCTCGACCAGGCCGAAACCGAACCCATCGACCAGCATGGGCGGTAGCGCAACAAATAGCAGTGTCATGACGCTGTGCAGCAAAAATACGCTCAGCGACAGCAACCACACCGGACGTGTATGGGCCTCCTGGGGAGAGACACCCGCGACAGGTTCTTCAACAGCAGCATCTTCCAGCTGCATTTGCTCTATCTCCCGCTGCCCTGGCAGGGTCATCACCAGCACCATGCCGGCGATGGCGAACACCACGGTCAGCCAGAACAGGCCACGCAAGCCGAGCAAGGTGGCCAACGGCACAGACAACGCCATCGAGAGCAGGAAAGCGCCACCAATGCCAATTCCAATGATGGCCATGATGACTGGTCGGCGTTCCGGCCGGGTCAGGTCAGCAGCCAGCGCCATGGCAACCCCTGCGATCGCGCCACAACCCTGCAATGCCCGCCCGACAATCAACAAAGACATCGATTCCGCCAGCGCGGCAACCACCCCACCAAGGGCAAAAAGCACAAGGCCCAACAGCAGCACCGGGCGCCGGCCCCAGCGGTCGGAAAGCCAGCCGAAAGGCTGCTGAAGAATGGCCTGGGTAAGACCGTAAATACCTACCGCCAAACCTGCTTTCTGTGGCGTGAACCCGGGTATTCCCTGCGCAAGGATCATGAACACGGGTAGAATGAGGAACAAACCGAGCATACGGAACGTGATTACGCCCGACAAAGTCGCGGCATATCTCAGCTCCCGGGATTTAACTCTGGCTAGGGACAACGAAGGACTCCTGAAAGGGATGGCATTATATGTGGTTCGGCCTTGTGTTCATACCAGCCGGATTTATAATTGGAACACTCCCGCGAAAAGGACAAGAATGGACCACTCCAGCGTCCAGGCAGAAGCCTCAACAGAAACAGTCAACGACATCCAGCATGTCTTCGATCTGTGTACCGACGAAATGGCATCGGTTAATCGCTTGATCAGGTCGAGCCTGGATTCCAATGTCGTGCTGATCCGGCAAGTGGCGGAGTACATCATTGGCTCGGGCGGTAAGCGCATGCGGCCCATGCTGGTGGTTCTCGCTGCAAAGGCCTGCGGTTACACAGGCTCCAGCCATATCACCGCGGCCACCATCATTGAATTCATACACACCGCTACGCTACTGCACGATGACGTGGTCGATGAGTCTGATCTCCGGCGGGGGAAGGAATCTGCCCATTCGGTATGGGGTAACGCCGCCAGTGTACTGGTTGGTGATTTCCTTTATTCCCGCAGCTTCCAGATGATGGTCACGCTCGATTCAATGCGCACCATGGAAGTTCTGTCGGACGCAACCAACACGATCGCTGAGGGTGAGGTTGAGCAGCTTTTGAACATGCATGATCCGGAGATCAGCGAGGAGAGTTACTTCAGCGTCATTGAGAAAAAGACTGCAAAACTGTTCGAAGCCGCTTGTCAGCTGGGCGCTGTACTGGCCGGCAAACCTGAGCTTGAAGAACCGATGGCTGTATTTGGCCGCGAACTGGGAGCGGCTTTCCAGATAGCGGATGATGTACTGGATTACACCGCGGATGCTGAAATGCTGGGTAAGAACATCGGTGATGATCTGGCCGAAGGAAAACCCACCCTACCCCTGATCCTGAGCAGGAAATACCTGGACGCCGACCAGCAATCAATTATCGACGAGACCATCCGCCAGGGCGGAATAGACCGGATCGAACAGATCACCGAGCTGATCAACAGCAGCGGCGCTTTGACTGAATCGATGGAGGTTGCACAGGCCCGTTCGCAGGCTGCAAAGCAGGCCATCGCTGCGTTGCCGGACTCACCGTGGAAAGACGCCATGGTCAGCCTGGCGTCTTACAGCGTCTCCCGCGATTACTAACCGAGGATATCGTTCCAGGTACTGATCTGGTCGGCCTGCGCGGCCAGGATGGCATCTTCCCCTTCGAGTTCAATTGACTCAAGGATGTCATCCACTTCAATCGCATCCACAACGGCCTGATCACTGGCATCCAGAACTTCACCGAATACCGTGTGCCGGCCATCCAGCCAGGACGTTTCGACGTGCGTGATAAAAAACTGGCTACCGTTGGTGCCGGGGCCAGCATTGGCCATCGACAGCTTGCCCGGTGCATCATGTGTCAGTTCGGGTGTGCACTCGTCTTCAAAGCGATAACCCGGACCACCGGTACCGGTACCCTGGGGGCAACCACCCTGGACCATGAAATTGGGAATGACCCGGTGAAACTTCAATCCATCGTAGTAACCCCTCTTTGCCAGGTTGACGAAGTTGGCCACGGTGACCGGGGCTTTATCGGTAAACAGGCGTAACTTGATGTCGCCTTTGCTGGTATGAACCACAGCGCTGACGTTCTGTAAGGCTTCGTTCACGATTAAAACTCCTTTTATAAAATTTTTTGCAACTTTTTTGCCGCTAGTGCGGTCTATTTATGTAAGGCCGCGGGATGGTCTCTCCCTCAACCAACAGGGAATACTCTGCACTCCTCACCCCTGACCCGCGGCCTTATTTTTTTGCCCGCAGAAAATTATCCTTCTCCACTCGCAACAAAGCCACCAAATTCAGCGAACTGCCTGCCCCTGTCACGGTAGTCTTCAAACTGCGGAAAACTGGGTGCACCCGGCGATAACAGTACAATTCCGCCCGGTGGCGTGACCTCTCTGGCCATTTCAACGGCCGCTGCCAGGTCTGATAACTCGTGTAAACCCCCGGCGGGCGTGATATCCGCCTGCCGCATTTTCCCTATTATCCAGCCACCATTGTCGGGAATTCCAATGACCACATTGGGCAAATACTGCCTGATTTTGCACATATATGGTGCCCAATCCAAGCCCCTGTCAAGTCCTCCGACGATCAGGGTGACCTTTTTTCCCGAAAAAGTCTCCAGCGCAGCGGCTGTTGCAACAGGGGTTGAAGAAATACTGTCGTCGATAAAACGAACGCCAGCCCGTTCGCCGACGGTTTGCAGACGGTGGGGCAAACAGCGGAAAGATGCGATGCTCTGCAGGCCGCTGGAAAAATCTGCACTGATGACCCGCAACACCGTCAAGGCCGCCGCTGCATTGGACCGGTTGTGCGCCCCCGGCAGGCCTTCCGGCAGGCAGGCATCCAATTCACTGCGACCGTCGAAAAGCCTGTCACCGGAAGCCCTGACACTCTCTTTCGAGTTGAACCACACAGTGTTGGCGCGTCCGGCCAGGATTTCACCCAATACCGGATCTGCCGAATTGGCGACCAATGGTCGGTCACCGGCCAAAGCCACCAGCCGCAACTTGTCTTCGCGATAGGTCGCCTCGTCACCATGCCAGTCCAGGTGCTCTGACGACAGGTTGAGAATGACGGAAATCGACGGACTGGCTTCCAGGTCCGCCAGCTGGTAGCTGGACAG
>CAYUBS010000014.1:32777-38265 GCA_964443145.1 uncultured Wenzhouxiangellaceae bacterium
TCTTGCGGTGACAATTGCTGCTGAAAACCTGCACCGGGCGCTGATTCGGTTATCAGCGCCAGGCGAATGCCCGGATAGCGCTTGCGCAGGTATTCACGTGCCGCCTGGCCTTCTCTGCCAACACCAAGGATGGCAACCCGGCCGGATTTGAAATCAGGTGTCTGCACTGGATCTCTCAATACCAGCAAGGCGCCCGGCCAGACCAGGCGGGATAAAGTGCCTGCCGACCGGTTGTAATAACTGCTCCAGGGATGGAATTTCAACCTGACCCAGTTCGTCAGCCAAAGCACGAACCACGACATGGCTGCTCCAGTCCGGGTTTGCACCCAGTGCCGCCATGGCCGCCCGGCTCTCACCCGCCTCGCCGACACATTCAAACGGCTTATCACGGCCCAGCCCGCACAGCTCACGAAATCCGTCCTGCTGGGCGGGGTCGTTTAACAGGTCGGCACCCTGGATGGCCATGACGTCATCCGGAGTCAGGAACAGGGCCATGCTCAGCGCCGCAAACCGGCACTTGGGGCAGTCGCAGCACCAGCGGTTCTCAACCCGGGGCCCATCCAGATGGAAATTTCGGTTACAGCTGGAATACACGGGATGAAATTTTTCCATGCTGCTGAAGCGTTGCACAATGCCCAACTCTGAATGCTGCCGTAGCACTGAGAAATACTCAATTTCCGGGCTGACCCTTGTGGCAATCACGTCCCGGAAAGCTGCTTCGAACGCCGAACCCTTGCTGTACTGGTGATTAACCTCAACACCTTCATCTGTCACCAGGGTCGCCTCATCGGCTGAGCGTTCATTGGAAAACACGATGTAACGGAACCCATACAGGATCGCGGCACATAGCAGAATTGCCGAATTGATGGCGGTCACCGGCACATGCCCGTTCCAGGCCCCTGCCCGGTTCATCCCGGCCAGTTCGGGTGCCAACCGGCGGCCGATACGGATCAACGGAAGACCCGCCGCACGAACCGTATCCTCAATAAGCACAGATCCTCCAACACAGACAGGCATCACATCCAGGCCCGCCTGGCGCAACAGGTCCAATCCCACCAGGCTGTCCTTGCCGCCGCCCATGGCAACCAGGGCCCTATCCGGCAGAATCAGGGACCGTGGACTTCCCGGTTCTTTACCTACGGCTGCTGGACTACCGGGAAAATGGACCCGATCGGCAATATCCAGTTGATTGACGTAGCCCAGTTCACCCAGGCCCTTGATATACAGCTCGTTCAGAAAACCACTGATCCCCTCGATCGCCCGGATATTTTTTGCCTCAATTCGTGGTGGCAGGCCTGCCTTGTAATAGCTGACCCCGGCGACCAGGTGCAGTATTTCCAGCGCATGGAAAAAAGCCGCCTGGCGCGATGCTTCCGGCGGCCAGGGAGCGTGTGGAAAGGTAATAAGTTCGACCAGTTCCGGGCCGTCATCGAAACAGTAAGCGAGGCGCGCCTCACCTGTTTGAGGGTCATATCCACAGTCGAGAAAACGGAAGCAACTCGCCTGCTTCGGGTCGGGGGCCGGCTGGCTCATCTAATCAAGCTCCGGTTGAATTTGCTGCCAGCTCAGGCCAAACACACCCTGTGTATTTCGCGATTCCTCAACCCCTGGAATCAGAGCCCGGTGGGCATCTTGTAACAATAACTCATGGTCGCCGGAATGGACCAGCAAGCTCAGGCACAGGTCATTGGCAGACTGGGACACCATCAACAAAGGACGTTCCTCGAAATACTGCATGACATCCTGCAATCGCGACAGGGCAGTCCGTGCGCCGCGGCCAACCAGGTTGACACAAACACACTTGCTGAATAACTTCACCTTGCAGAGGCTGCCAAGGTCCTCGGACAGATCTTTGAGTTCATCATTGCCCAGGTGATTGCTTTCACAATTAATCGCCACCGTCGTGGTGGTTTCCGAAGTAGCGACAAGATCGATCGAAATTCCCCGGCGGTGGAATATTTCGAATACCCCGGCCAGAAACCCAATCTGAAAACGGGCGTCGAGGTTCTGCAGCAATACAACCGCCATATTGTGCTGGCAGGTCACTGTCTTTACGCCCTGCGCATCTGAAACCCGGGTTCCGATGCGGGTGCCTGTCACGCCAAGCCGGTTTAGGTCACCGATGACAACAGGCGTGCGTGTTGCGGCAGCTGCTCGGATACAACGGGGATGGACAACTTTTGCGCCGCTCGCCGCCATTTCCAGCGCTTCTGCGTAATCAACTTCTATTAACAACCGGGCATCGTTTACCAGGCGTGGGTCGGCGCTGAAGAGGCCGGGGACATCTGTCCAGATTTCCAGTCGTTGTGCAGACAACCGTCCCGCCAGTAAGGCGGCCGAGGTATCGGAGCCGCCCCTGCCCAGCAATACCGTTTCCCTTTCGTTGTTCCGGGCGACAAAACCCTGGGTAATCAGAACCGGGCTGAGTGCAGACCAGCGGCCAGCCAATCCGGGAGCCTCGGCTGCGTGGCAGGCCGCAGACAACCACTTTCGGGCAGGTGAAACGTCTGGTTCGTCAATGGCCTCAAGTGCCTCGCGCACATCGACCCAGGCAGTGTCGAAGCGCTGCAGCAAAAAACAGTGACCCATTCGTGTACTTAACCACTCACCCATGGCCACCAGCGCCGCCCTGTATCTGTTGCCGGGTTCATGTGTGAGATCATTCAGACATTCTTGTAGCCGGACTTCAGCCTGCGCCAGCCAGAGTTCTTCATCAACTTCCAGCTCGCGGCCCAGCCGGCGATGGATTTCCAGAATTTCTTCCAGGCGGTCTGCTGAACCAGGCTTGAAGGCCAGTTCATTCAGCAGGTTGGTCACTCCCGCAACTGCTGAACAAACCAACAGCACGCGGAACCCGTCCGATCGCCGGGATTCAGCCAGACTGGCAATCGTCTCCCACTGCCGCCGGCCAGCCACGCTGGTACCACCGAACTTGAGCACAATCCAATTTTCGGCCACGGTTGAGGGGTCCTGCTTTGAGGCTTGTTGCATTTGCAGGAACGTTACCTAAATCAGGTAGAACTGTACAGTTCAGAAAAAAAAACGGCGCCGGGGGAGGCGCCGTAGAAGGAGGGAGTCGTGCAGAAAATCGTGACTTCCCTTGAGGAGTGTTTCAAATATATTTCCCTGTTACTGCCATCTCTGACACTACTTCAAACCCATGAGTTCCATAAGTTTTGAAAAAATATTCTTTGCCGTTTTCGATTGACCAAAATCAACACAATGCGTCCGTTTACTGCCTAACATGAACCTCGAATCAGACATTACAGGATCAGACTACTCGCACTTGCCTGAATCGTCGCTGAATGGCGGGCAGTCAAGACTTAGCCCCGGGATTTGGCGCATCCGGCAATCTGTACTAGGATGATCCTCCCACTAAAAAAGAATCAGGAATACCGAATGCCGAAATATCGCACCGAAGACATCCGCAACATCACCCTGGTCGGTCACTCCGGTTCAGGCAAAACATCACTGGTCGAAGCACTGCTGGTGAAGTCAGGAAAAATAGGCGAAGCAGGCACCATCGAGCGCGGCACCACTACCACCGATCACGACCCCCTGGAAAAAGAATTTCAAAGTTCACTGGATTCAGCTCTGGCCAGCATGAATTTTGAAGGCATCCACATCAACCTGATCGACACCCCGGGATTCCCGGACTTCCGTGGCACAACGCTCACCGCCATGACGGCCACAGAAACTACCGCGCTGGTCATCAATGCCCACAACGGTGTTGAATTGTCCACCCGCCGCCTGATGCGCCGGGCCAAACGCCGCCGCCTGTGTCGGATCATCATCATCAACAAAATGGACCAGGAAGGCACTAACCTGACCAAACTGGTCAAGCAGATTCGTGAAGAATTCGGACCCGAATGCCTGCCGATCAACCTGCCCGCTGATAATTTCAGCACCGTTAAGGATTGTTTCTTCGGCACCGAAGGCGAAACCGATATCTTTTCACTCGCCGAAGCGCACGAAGCCATCATCGACCAGGTGGTCGAGGTCAACGAAGACCTGATGGAAAAATACCTGGAAGGCGAGACGCTCAGCCGTGACGAACTTCACGAAGCCTTTGAGCAGGCACTGCGTGAAGGTCACCTGGTACCCATCTGCTTTACTTCGGGCGCCACCGGCGCTGGCCTGGGTGAGTTTCTGAGGTTCTGCAAACGACTGCTGCCCAACCCGCTGGAAGGCAATCTGCCGATAATCATGAAAGGTGAAGGGGCCGATACCAAAGAGGCCACGATCACCCCCGATCCCAATGCTCATGTCGTGGCTCACGTTTTCAAAATCACCAACGATCCTTTTGTTGGCAAGCTGAGTATTTTCCGCATTTATCAGGGCACGGTCCGCCCCGACACCCAGTTATTTATCGGTGACGGGCGTAAACCCTTCAAGGTAGGCCACCTGTTCAAAATGCAGGGCGCCAAACACGAGGAAGTGGACTCCGGAATACCTGGAGACATCTGCGCGGTCGCCAAGGTGGACGACATACACTACGACGCCATCCTGCACGATTCGCACGAGGAAGATAATTTCCACCTCAAGCCATTGGGTTTCCCACAGCCGATGTACGGCCTGGCCATCGAGCCTGCCAGCCGCGGCCAGGAACAAAAGCTGGCGCAAGCCATTCACAAACTGACCGAGGAAGACCCCTGCTTCGTGGTTGAACACAACCAGGAACTGAACGAAACCGTGGTCCGCGGCCTCGGTGAACTGCATATGCGCGTGATGCTGCAACGGATAAATACCCGTTACAACGTGGAAGTGGACACCCGTCCGCCGCGTATTGCCTATCGCGAAACCGTCACGCGGCCGGCTGAAGGCCACTACCGGCACAAGAAACAAACCGGTGGCGCAGGACAATTTGGCGAAGTATTCCTGCGGATCCGGCCTTTGGCCAGAGGCGATGGTTTTCATTTCATCAACAAGGTGGTGGGCGGCTCTATCCCCACCAGCCTGATCCCTGCCGTAGAGAAAGGTATACGCCATGTGATCGTCGAGGGCGCCATTGCCGGTTACCAGATGCAGGATGTGGAAGTCACCGTCTACGACGGCAAGTTCCACCCGGTCGACTCGAAGGAAATCGCCTTCGTCATCGCCGGCCAGAAAGCCTTCCTGGACGCCATACACAACGCCGGCCCACAAATCCTGGAGCCAATCGTTAGTGTTGACGTTACCGTACCGGATGTCGTGATGGGTGATGTGACTGGTAACCTCGCCGGCAGACGTGCCCGCATCAGCGGCACCGAGACCCTCAGCGGCGGACAGGTCACAATCACCGCCGATATGCCCCTCAGTTCACTCAGTGACTACCACACCGAGCTGAAGAGTATGAGCCAGGGCCAGGGCAGCTTCACGATGGAATTAAGTCACTACGACCCGGTTCCGCATGACGTGCAGCGCGAGTTGGAAAAAGATCACCAACCGAGAGACGCGGGCTAGACAGTAAGGACAAAGAGATGAAAACGGGCGCTCCAGCGCCCGTTTT
>CAYUBS010000015.1:0-33634 GCA_964443145.1 uncultured Wenzhouxiangellaceae bacterium
CGCGACATCGCCAAACGTGCAGATCCGGAGTTGACCAAGGTGTTTGGCATTATCCCCAGGACGCCATATGGAGTGATCGAGATACCGGATTACGCAGCGAAGTCGACCACGACGGCCTATTACCAGCGTGGATCGCTGAAGGCCGGGCGGCCGGGGTATTTCTTTGCCAATACCTATGCATTGGATACCCGCCCCCGGTGGGAAATGGAAGCTCTGACATTGCACGAAGCCGTGCCCGGCCATCACCTGCAGATTTCGATCCAGCAGGAGTTAGAGGGTCTGCCGTGGTTCAGACAGACCCCTTCGTACACGGCGTTTGTCGAAGGCTGGGGCCTGTATTCGGAAAGTCTGGGCAAGGAGATGGGCTTCTACAAAGATCCATATTCCCGGTTCGGACAATTAACTTATGAAATGTGGCGGGCTATCCGCCTGGTGGTCGACACCGGCATGCATTACCTCGGCTGGTCGCGCCAGAAAGCCATCGATTTCTTCAAAGAAAATGCCGGCAAGTCCGAGCATGACATCGTGGTCGAAATCGACCGTTATATCGTTTGGCCGGGTCAGGCCCTGGCTTACAAAATTGGGGAATTGAAGATTAAGGAACTGCGGGCTTATGCCGAGGAAACGTTAGGCGATGGGTTTGATATCCGGGCTTTTCACGACGAAGTACTGGGCCGCGGTGCAGTGCCATTGAACGTGCTTGATGCGAATGTCCGGGCCTGGGTTGAGGCTCAGTGATTACCACATAAAGCCGGCTTCCATGTTGATGGTATCCAGGTCCATGTTGCCATTTTTCACGCTGATGAACTGGCGATTCCAGGAACCGCTCAGGAACAGGGCGCCGTTAACGTCCCAACGCAGGCCAAGACCAACGTTGTAGGTGAACTTGCTCGTGCTGTACGTTGACCAGTCTGAAAAGCAGATATAGCCCCACCACGGATCCCACCAGCAGCCTACCGACGGTGGGCTGTCCGGAACGTTTGAATCCAGCTTGGTCCAGCCAATTCCGGCCTGGACGAAAGGCGTCAGCGGACCCTTCAAAATGTGATAAGTCACGTTGAACTGATGAGAATACTTGGACATCTGGTAATCGAGAGTCTGGTTAGGTATTTCCGGGTCTTCAGGGACGATGATGGCGGTGTAGTCGGGTTTGTTGAGCGAGAAACGATATGACAGGTTCCATTTTTGGGTCCAGTTCCAGCCCACCTTGAAGCCGAAGCCGGCTGAGCTGTCGATATCGATCGCAGCCCCGTTTTCAAAATCATCGCCAAAGCTGTTTTGGTATTGCAGCAGCAGTCCGGCTTCCCAGTTACCGTTGCGCATTCCGTCGCGAATTTTATTCTGATTGAAGCGCTGTGCATGAACAGAGGTGCTGAGAAAGATGAGTGCCAGCAAAATGAGTGAACGTCTAATGGTCATGGGTTCCTGCCTGTAAAAAGACGAGGGCGTCCCCTCGGGGCTGCCCTCTTAGCGGAGAATGTAGCGGAAAACACCCACCTGTTCAAATTCAATTACGCCTTAGCCGGACACGGGTCAGTCTATCAGGCTGCTCGTAAGACACTAACAGGGGCATGGGTGATGACCCGCCAGGTGGCTGCCATGCCGCTTATGCCGACAAATAAAACGCCACTGAGCGGACCGGCCAGCCACAATACCCAGCTGAAAGAGTAATCAAGTTCGAACAGGTTGGTGGCCAGTAGGTAACCGGCCAGACTGGCGCCGGCCGCGGCCAGAATACCTGCCAACAGACCGATTGCGACGAATTCGGTTGCAACACCGCTCAACACGCGACGTTTCGACGCGCCAAATGTGCGCAGCATGGCACTTTCATAACGGCGTTCATCACGGGTCGACTGGACCGCAGCCCACAACACCGTCAAGCCGGCGAACAGCGTGAAGATAAAGACTGCCTGCACCGCAAGGGCTGCTTTGTCCATCACATCGCGAACCTGACCAAGGATGGCGTCCAGATCTATCGCCGTGACACTCGGGAAGTTTCGCATCAGGTCGAGTACCGCACCACGATCAGAGTCCTCCACGAACAGGCTGGTGATATAAGTCGCCGGGTAGGGTTCAAGTACGCCAGGTGAAAACACCATGAAGAAATTTGGGCTGAAAGAATCCCACTCAACGGTTCGAAAACTCGTTACGGTCGCAGTGACTGTCTCACCGGCAATGTCAAAACCTAGCAAATCTCCCAACTTCAGCTCCAGTTCCTGGCCAAAATCCAACTCGACGGAAACCTCGCTGCCGCTAAAGCCGCTGCCCCAGGCTTTGCCCTGGGTAATACGGTTGTCCGCCTGTAATGTGTCTGCCCAGCTCAAATTGGAGTCACGCCGGGCCCAGCGCTCACCCTGAGGGTCTTCAAAAGTCATTTGCGTCACATCCTGCCCGTTGATCGTCGTCATGCGGGCGCGGACCAATGGCACAAAGTTCGGGACCTGTAGGTTTCGTTCCTCCAGGAAAGTTGCCATTGGGTCGACTTCGTGCGGTTGAATATTGATCAGGAACTGGTTGGGGGCATTCTCCGGCAAGCTCTGTCGCCAACTGTCCATCAGCTCGGTGCGTACGGTCGAAAGCAACAGCAACACCATAAGCCCCAGACCGAAGGCGACAACCTGGACCACGCTCTCGCGGCCGCGGCGGGCGAGGTTGGCCAGGCCATAACGCCACGCAACCCCTGCGGCGCCTCTGAAGCCCTGTAAAGACTTCACCAGCAGCCAACCGGCCAGGCTGAGTGCAATGAAAGTCAGGGCCGCACCGGCAAAAATGGTTAATACGAGTTGGGTATCGCGCATGATCCATAGAAGGAGCCCCAGGATGGCGGCGACTCCGGCCAGCCAACCGATGCCGTAACGCAACGGTGGTGGGTCGATGTCATGCCGCAACACCCGTAGCGGCGGTGTTTTACCCATCTGGGCCAGGTCGGGCAAGGCAAAGCCAGCCATGATGCTAATGGCCGTAACCAGGCCGAGAATTGCAGGTTGCAGGCCGGGCTGCGGAAGTGCTTGTCCTATCATGTCACGCATTAACCAGGCCAGACCCAATTGAGCGACGTATCCCAGCATTGCGCCGATGATGCCCCCGGCCAGCGCCAGCATGAGCAGTTGCAGAACACTGCTGCGAAAAATCATGGATTGGCTGGCACCCATGCATTTCATCAGCGCGATACGGTCGCGGTGTCGGTGGGAATAGCGACGTGCTCCCATCGCCACTGCCACGGCCGCCAACAGCACGGAGACCAGCGATGACAGGTTCAGAAACCGCCCTGCGCGTTCCATTGAAGAACGAATTTGCGGATTGGTGTCCGAAATGTCGCTGAGGTTCTCCCCATCGACCAAGCGCTCTTCAAGCAGGCTCTTGAATGAATCCACGGGGTCGCGCTGCCCGGAAAACAACATCCGGTAGCCAACCCGGCTGCCGGGTTGAATTAACTGCGTGGCGGCAAGGTCGGCGTCGTTGATCAGCAGTGTGGGTGCGAGGTCGACGAAGCTCCAGCCCTCGTCCGGCCGGAAATCGAGCACGCGGGTAATCCTGAGTAAGGCACTTCCCACTTCAATTTCGGTGTCCGTTTCAACCCCCAGTCGGGCCAGCAGGCGGGGAGATGCCCAGGCTTCTCCGGCAGCGGGAACTTCGGTAGTTTCCTGGGCATCCCCAAGCAGGTGCGCCGATGTCTTCAGTTTTCCCCGTAAAGGGTAGCCGGCGGTGACAGCACGAACCGCGGCCAGGGTGTTCGCTTCGCCGACGAACACGACACTGGGCATGCTGGTGACACGCGCTGTCTCAATGTCGTTTTGTGTCGCCAGTTCTTCGTATGTGGCGTCCATGACGGTGGTTGAGGAAAGCCGCAGGTCAGCTGCCAAAGACTCAGCTGCCCGCATTTCCACAGCCTGGCCAACCCGGTCGGTCAGGAATGCGACGCCGGTCAGTGCGGTTACAGCAACCAGCAGTGCAATCATCAGTACGGTCAGCTCACCCGCACGCCAATCGCGCATCAACAGTTTCCCGGCCAGGCTAACGGTCGTTTTAAGGCTTTTATTCAATACGTTCTTCCCGCTCGATACGCCCGGCGTCCATGTGCAGGATGCGGTCGCAGCGGGCCGCCAGGCCCAAATCATGAGTCACCAGGACCAGGGTTGTATGGGCATGCTCGTTCATGCTAAACAGTAGATCGACGACGGTTTCGCCGGTGCGATTATCCAGGTTACCCGTTGGTTCATCGGCAAATAACACGGTAGGCTGCACTACGAATGCGCGGGCGATCGCAACACGTTGTTTTTCGCCGCCTGAGAGCTGGTGGGGATAATGACCCTTGCGCGGCTCCAGGCCAACGGTGCTGATGGCCTCCAGCGCGGCTTTTGCTGCGTTGTCGACACCGGCCAGTTCAAGTGGAAGCATGACGTTTTCAAGCGCTGTCAGGGACGAAATCAGGTGAAACGACTGGAATACGAAGCCGACCTTCTCGGCGCGTAAAGCGGCGCGACCGTCTTCGTCAAGAGAAGTGATTTCCTCTGACCCCAGCCAGATTTTTCCTTTAGTCGGAACATCCAGCCCTGCCAGTAGTCCCAGCAGGGTAGACTTGCCCGCACCTGAGGCACCGACGATGGCGATGGATTCGCCGACGTGAACATCCAGGCTGACGTTATCGAGGATGGTCAGTTCACCTTCGGGACTGTTAACCTGTTTACTCAGGAGTTCAGCCTTCAGTGCAGATTTTATTGTTTCAGATTCAGAGGTTTTCATGCGTCTCAAGTTAGTGTTGTTAGTCGTTTTATCTGGCCTTTTGCCTGTTTCTACACTGGCGGAGGATGCGGTTGCAGCCGACGTCGGCGGGCCGGCCATTCTCATTCTGGGCGACAGCCTCAGCGCGGCCTACGGTATGGAAATCAGTCAGGCCTGGCCCAGTCTGTTGCAAGACCGCTTAACTCATAATGGTTCCGCTTACCGGGTTTTCAACTCCAGCATCACCGGCGACACCACGCAAGGCGGGCTTGCCCGTCTGCCGCGTCTGCTGAAAAAACACCAGCCAGACATCGTTTTGCTCGAGCTTGGAGGTAATGACGGCCTGCGCGGCATCTCGATTGACGTGACACGGGAGAACCTTTCTTCCATGATCAAATTCAGTCAACAATCGGGTGCCTCGGTCATTTTGGCCGAAATGCGCATTCCACCCAATTATGGCCGGACCTATAGTGAAAAGTTCAACGCGAACTACGATTTGCTTGCTGATCAGTTCGGTATAGTCCTGCTTCCCTTTCTGTTACAGGACGTGGCATTACAGGATGGCCTGATGCAGGCTGATGGGATTCACCCGACGGCAACAGCGCAACCTCTCATTCTTGAGAAAGTGTGGACGGTGATCCAGCCTTTGCTTTAAGGGTAAAGCGGTGCCCGTTGGAGACATGCGCCAAATAGTGAAGGAAGCCGACCCAGAGTAAGGTGGTTCCCAGCATTTCCAACACTTCCTCAATGACCTTGAGCAGGTGCGTCACGCCATATTTCCGCCGGATACTCAGCATCTGCTGAACTTCGTCGTAGAAGACGTCAACGTTGTCCAGACCTTCGATGAAATCAAGGCCCTGGGCGACCACCCAGCAGCCAAATCCCAGAATCAGGAAGTGCAACAGCCTGAGGCGCCAGAACGAAAGCCACAGGAACAGCAGGATGCCCAGCCCGCACAATGCAAAGAATGGCGCGATGAATGTATGCCAGGAAAACGATGGATTCTGCAACATGAGTTCTGTTACCGCGCTGTTTTCGCCTTTGGATGCCAGGCGTTCCAGAACGCCACCGAGTTTTTCGTGAATTTCGGCAAAATCATCGATTCCGATATACAGGAAAAACAGACCGATCAGCAGCCAGACTACCGTCTTGATGCGAGAGATTTCACCGGCCTGTACCCAGGCGATCAACATCACAGTCACGCCCAGTAGTTGCGCCTGGATCGATGAGAACCAGGTGGGCATGGATTGTTCCCTGGCGATATTCCAGATGCGCCGGAAACTCTGTTCATCCAGAACATCCACGTAATTGAAAACGTAATCGGCGATGATGAGAAAGACGATGATCACGATGCTGCCAATGAAAATAGCCCGGATTAACCGGTCCATATCAACGGTGTGTTCCTTGCCGGGGAGAATGTCGTTGGTCAAATGCTTTGAGTCCGCGCGCCAGTAATCAAAAGTATAAACCAGGGTTCAGAACCAGGGTCATATCCAAGTCTATACTTTTGAGGCCAGCCGGTCTCATTTTCGGCAATTCGTTTTGCTAGATAAAGGGTTCCGCGCGTTTGATCAGGCCTTCCAGCCCCGCTTCATCCGGATTGCGTGGTTGGCCCGGGTGGATGATCGCCACCTGGCAGGTTTCTGCAGCCTCCACCAGTTCCCGGAACGTTCCCGCGTCGGGATCGGCAATGTAGGCACGCATTTCGCCGTCGTAGGCGAACAAGCGATCGTTGAGCTGTGTACATTCGTTGCAGGTTGTGCAGCGTATTGATTCGATCCATGGCTCGCCGGGGGAGGGCGTGGCGGCAGGTTCGGCGACTGGTTCGGCGACTGGTTCGGGTTCCGCTTGTTCAACGGCTACCGGTTGGGTATCTGCCGCGTATGACGGCTGCGTCTGCTCTTGCTCCCATGTCAGCCTTGCTTCGGCTACTGCGGCCACCGCATAGGAATTATTGATGCCACCCAATTCCTGCAGCATTTTCCAGGCGTGCAGGCAGCGTTCCGCGGCATCGACCAGTTTTTCGTCAACGACGGCACGCAGCAGGACATCGTTTGCGTCGATCAGCCAGACGTAGGGCAATGCTGCTTGCCGTTGCCTGGCCGGGAGGTCCAGAAAACGATCGGCAGCTATCATTTCATACGTCCACTCGTCCTGCGGGACGCAGGCAAAATGTGACAGGTACCCTGGGTGTGTGGCGATGAAGTCGATTAGCGTAAATACGTTCGGTGCGGATTCGATGGAGTGGCCTGTAGTTTCATAATGGATGGTATGTTCGGTCCAGTTCGCATCTGGTAGTGGGTTTCCATCCAGGGAGAGCCGGCCGGCCCGGTCTTTGCCGGAAGCCGGGTCATGGCTAAAGCATGGAAAAGCGCGGGATTCGGTGGCGGCGGCACTTTCCAGGTAACCGGCTCCGGCAAAAATACTGAAGAGTGCCGGATGTTCGCTGCGCATTCCGCGTTCAACGGTGGTGCGCAGATGATATAGCGCTGAATTAGCGGCCTGCATCACGAATACCTGGTCCATTCCCATCGCCATCTGCGCCAGGTGCTGGCCGTGCAAACCGAAGGACAGACGCCCGCCCTGGATGCTGTCATCACCCAGGATGTCACGGGTTTGTGCGAGGATATTGAACGGCAGACCGGCCGCCAGGATGTCAAGCACCTCGGCCCGGTCGCCAGCGTTCACAGATTCCAGGCATACCTGGTAGCGGGGGAATAGCCGGATGTCGGCTGGCCCCAACTGGTCCTGATCGAAATTTTCGAAGAACCGGTCATGCCGGGCTTCGAGATAGTGATTGTCTATTTCCAGTTCGGCAATGCTGATGGCCCTGACCAGCGAAGCAACTTCCGGAAGTCGTTCGCGAAAGGCTTGCAGCGCTTGATCGCAGTTGTCGAAAGCAAAGCCATAACTTTTTTCCGTGCGTGAACTGGCGGCTCCGGGGGCAGAAACGAAACGTTGCGTGCCAAGAACCCCGATTGCCTCTTCGATGCGCTGCCTGCGTGCTACCGGCAGTGGCTCGACGGAAGGCGTCGATTTCAGCAATTGCGACATCGCTTCAAAATCAAAATCATCGCTGTCGGACGAGCCCATGGAGGCTTGCAGGCGCTCCGCCTTTCGGGCCGCCGGTGAATGCATGAAATCGACCTCAAGAACATCCGCCAATTTTTGTGCCAGTCTTTCCACGCGGGCGAGCAATTGCTCGGCCTTGTAACGTTCGCTTTGGTGCCAGGCATGGGTCAACAGCCTGGTGGCCAGGTTTTCGTCACAGTCGATGACTTCACCGTTCAGGCCCACGCTAGTCCAGGCAGCCTGCAAAGTGTTGCCCAGGTCGCTGCCAGTAGTCAGATCCTGTTGCGCCTCTTCCCATAACGTGGATAACAGCCCGCGCTGGCCTTCGCTGACACGGGCGCGAATGGCCTGTTCCAAAGCGAGCAGCTGTTGGCGGGTCTCCTCTCCTTCGGCCCCGGGTGGTGCTATTGCACGAAGCGCGTTATCAATAATATCGCTCAGCGATATGACCCATTCTGTTGCGGTAGTCGAGGTGACCAGCACCAGCGGAAAGTCGTACCGCAATTTCGCCAGGTCATGGTACGAACCGAAAAGTGCCGGTCTCAGGTTCGAATCTACCGGTACAACAGCCGCCAGTTCGCTCCGCTCACCTACCCGGTGAAAAGTAGCAAGCGGCGAGGCGGCGTGGCTCATGAGCCGTCTCCCGCCGGATTGATGGTGAACTTGTCGAATTCGGTTTCCAGGAAGTCCGTTACACCGGACGCCGTGTTGAGTGTGTCCGGTACCTGGTAATCCTCGTAGCAGGGGATGTCCGGGTTGCGGTAGAGGATTCCAACAGGAATCGGGTCGTTGACTGCAGCGATTTCACGGGCACGGTTTCGATTGGCCGGGTCGTGTTCCTCCTGGTTGCGGTAAATCCGTCCGAGGTCATCGTTGATGTGAAGGCCATTCTCATGTTTCAGCAGCAACATCCGTTCCGGATTTTGCACCCAGTCGTCATAGCGGTGCGCCATGAATTCCGGACACCGTTGCAAAATGCGTATAAAGGCGAAACCCTTGTGGCGGAAGCCGGCCTGGATGATGTCGTGGGTCAGGTCGGGAATCCAGTCCACCGACTGGGCCACGAAGGAGGCATTACCCACACCCAGGGTGACGTCGATCGGGTTAATCGGCTCCATCCGCGTGCCCTTGGGGGTGGTATTGCTGATAAGGCCTAGTGGTGAGGTGGGGGACGCCTGGTTCTTGGTGAGTCCATAAATGCTGTTATCCAGCACGATGGCGGTCATGTTCATGTTGTAGCGCAGGGCATGAATCCAGTGTGCTGTGCCGATACTGCAGCAGTCGCCGTCGCCCATGATAACGAATACGTTCAGGTCGGGCCGCTTGATCTTGATGCCTTGCGCAACCGGCAGCGCGCGACCATGCAGCCCATGAAACCCATAGGTGTTCAGGTAATGAGGAAAGCGGCTCGAACAACCGATGCCGGAAACGAAAACTGTTTTTTCCGGCGGTAGTTTCTCGTTACGGCACAGGCGCTGCACCGCGGTAAGCACGCCATGATCACCACAGCCCACGCACCAACGTGGAACGACACTCTGATAATCCTCCAGCGCGTACTCTTCTTCCGCGAGGTCCATCAGACAATTGGAAACGGATTCGCTCATGACTGGACCTCCATCTGTTCGAATGTTTCGACGATCACGCGTTCGACCGTTCCGGGTTTGAGCGGCAGGCCTTTCACTTCAGACCAGCAATCCACGTCGACCAGAAAACGGGCGCGAAGCAGTGTTGCTAATTCTGTGTATCGCCGGTTGTCTTCGTCAATGATTTCGTTTTCGTAGCGGTCCGACCAGTTGTTCTCAATGGTCATGACTTTCTGGAATCGCCCGAGGATTTCACGAATCCCTGACGCCATTGGCTGGATGAATTTCAGGTGTAGGGACGAGACACGTTTTCCATCCTGTCGCTGGCGCTCAACAGCTTCTTCGATTGCACCCTTGGTGCTGCCCCAACCGATGATCAACAGGTCGCCTTCAGGTTCCCCGTATACCGAAGGGGTTTTCAGGGTCTTTTGCAGCGCGGCCAGCTTCAGGCTTCTATGCATCACGCCTTCCTGGTTGGTGGCGCTGTCGTAGGCGACTTTGCTTTTGCGGTTGTGAGCCAGGCCGGTGAGCGTATACATTCCATTGGGTTGCCCAGGGATGATGCGACGGGCTATCCCGGTGGTGTCATTCCAGTCATACGCCATGGTTTCCTCGGTAACAGGACTCTGGTCGAACGGTGCCGCGTGCCAGTCGGGGTTCATTACCGGGCGCGGGAAAGGTTGCTGTGCAGAGGCCAGGTTGGCGTCGGTCAATACCACAACCACCGTGTTAAAGGTTTCGGCAATTTTGCGGGCCGTAATCATCGAGTAAAAACAGTCCTCGATGTCGGAGGTGGCAAATACCACCTTGGGTGCATCCCCATGACCGCCGAAACAGGCAAACAGCAGATCGCTCTGTTCGGTCTTGGTCGGCAGGCCGGTACTGGGCCCGCCGCGCATGACATTAACCACCACCAGGGGGATTTCCGCCATGACGGCCAGTCCCAGGGTTTCCTGCTTGAGCGAAAATCCGGGGCCGGATGTGATGGTGACGGCACACTTGCCGGCATAGGACGCGCCGATGGCAAAAGCGCAGGCCGCGATTTCATCTTCCGCCTGGTGCACCAGGCCACCCACGTTGTCGAATATCTCACTCAGGTAGTGCGAAGCCGAAGTGGCCGGGGTGATCGGGTACATCGCGCATACTTCCATGCCCGAAGCCACGACGCCCATGCCCAGTGCGACATTGCCGTTAACTACCATCTGGGCCTGCGTTACATCTGATGGCGGAATCTTGAAGTGCAGGTCGAGGTTCTCTCCGGCCCAGGCATAACCGGATTCCAGAAGCGCAATGTTGGATTTGATGATGGCGGCGGATTTCTTTTTAAAGATAAATGCCACCTGGTCACGGGCGATTTGAAGATCAAAAGAGTGGATGTGACACAGCATCCCCAGCACGAACATGTTTTTGCCACGGCGAGCGTTGCTGACCAACTTGAGGCATTCCTCCTCCATCGGGATTTCGCGGACATCGAAACCGGCCCGTACCATCTCGTCAACGGCATCGGCGTACAACGCCGCGATAGCCGGGTCTGCATGGGTTTTCCACTTGTCTTCGAGCAGGATGGTGCAATCCGGGTTCAATTCGCCTTCGCGTGCGCGGCGTAACATCACCTGGTCGTTCAACGCCACCAGCAGGTCGGCCTCGTCGCCGCCGTTGGTCACACGGTGGGATGCCAGGCGGATACGGTTGCCACTAGCCCCTTCTATGCTGCGCGCGGGTGGCTGAATTTCAGCGGGGATGATTTCCACCGTCCATATGCCGATGCCCATTCTCGCTGCGATAGAGCCGAATGACTGTCCGCATTTTTGCGCGCCTTCACCCGAGTCGCTGACAATTTCGACAGTGTGCGCATTTTTGACCAACGCTGGACGGGTTTTGGTCAGGGGCTTCTTCGGCCGCAGTTTTACGGCGAGCGTCTCATTGTCAGCTTTATTGGATAGGGTTGCCACGCGGGTCGCTCTCCTCATAAGTTTTAATACGAACAAAGTTTCTTTCTTCAGCCGGTATTCCAAACAGCGAGTCTTTTAGCTCGCCGCGCCGGTCGGCGTAGATACTGTCGCTGTCTCGGATTCCCAGGTACTCTTTCATCGCCCGGGCGGCGGTTCTGCCGGCACCCATCGCCAGGATCACGGTGGCGCCTCCGGTGACAATGTCGCCGCCTGCATAAACGCCGGCCAGCGAGGTTGCCATGTTGTCATCGGTCTCGATGAAGCCCCATCGGTTCAGGGCTATTTTCGACGTCTGGCCGATGATGGGGTTGGCGCTGGTGCCGATGGCATAGACGATGGTATCGGCATCGAATTCAAAATCACTGCCCTCGACCGGTACAGGCCGCCTGCGTCCGGAGTCATCCGGTTCCCCCAGTTCCATCTTGATGCAACGCATACCGCGAACATTGCCATCGCCATCATCGAGAATTTCTACCGGCGTGCTCAGCCAGTGAAACTCGACCCCTTCCTCCTCGGCGTGTTCGATTTCCTCATTGCGCGCCGGGCTTTCTTCAAAGGTTCGGCGGTAGACGCAATACACTTTTTCGGCGCCCAGGCGCAGGGAAACGCGCATGGCATCCATCGCCGTATTACCGGAACCGATTACCGCTATTTTCTTACCGAGTCCGAGCGGCGTATCGTGGTTGGGAAAGTCGCCGGCCTGCATCAGATTGCAACGGGTGAGTAGTTCGTTGGCCGAGAGAACGCCGTTAAGATATTCGCCCGGAATGTCCATGAATCTTGGCGTGCCGGCGCCGGTGCCTACGAAAACCGCATCGAAGCCCATTTCGTCGATCATCTGTTCGATGGTGAACAGGCGGCCGACCAGCGTGTTGCACTCGATTTTTACACCCAGTCTGGACAGGTTGTCGATCTCGGCGTCAATCACGGCCTCGGGCAGACGAAATTCGGGAATTCCGTAACGTAACACGCCGCCCGGTTTGTGAAAGGCCTCGTAAACAGAGACGTCGCAGCCGGCCTTGGCCATGTCGGCCGCACAGGCAATTCCTGCCGGCCCGGAGCCGACGATGCCGATTTTGAAGCCACTTGGCTGGATCCAGGGCGTGTTGGTCCAGCCCTCTTTGATTGCCTGGTCACCCACCCATCGCTCGAGGCGGCCGATCGCGACCGGCTCCAGAGTATCGCCGACCGGGCAGACGCCTTCACATTGGTCTTCCTGTGGACAAACGCGGCCGCAAACGGCCGGCATCAGGTTGGCATCGCCGATGACTTCCCACGCTCCACGAAAATCTTTGTCGATGATTTTTTGTATGAAACCCGGAATGTTGATGTTTACCGGGCAGGCCGGAATGCAGGCGGGTTGCGGACACATCAGGCAGCGTTCGGATTCGACCAGCGCGTGTTCGAGGCCGTAGCCGATCGCGACTTCATCAAAGTTCTGTACCCGGTCAGACGGTTGTTGGGTAGGGATAGGTGTGCGTTCCTGCGGAATGTTGCGTATCGTTTTTCGGGCCACGGTTATAGCCTCGCCTTGCAGCTGTCCGTCCATTTTTCAACGGCTTCTTTTTCTTCTTCTGAAAAGCGGTGCAAGCGATTGATGAGATCGTCGAAGTCCACCAGGTGTCCATCGAAGTCGGGGCCGTCCACGCAGGCGAACTTCATTCCGTTGCTCAGCTTGACCCGACACCCGCCGCACATGCCCGTGCCATCGACCATCACCGGATTCAGGCTGACCATGGTCTTGATGCTGTAGGGGCGGGTGGTGTTGGCACAAGCCTTCATCATCACCGGTGGCCCGATGGCGACGACTTCCTGGATATCCGGGTGTTTAGCGATGGCCATCTCCAGTCCGTCGGTGACCAGCCCCTTAATTCCTGCAGAACCGTCATCGGTACAAATGATGAACTCGTCGCAGTACTCACGGAACTTGTCCTCCCAGAACACCAGTTCACGGTTGCGAAATCCAACCACACCGATGACGTAGGCGCCGGCTTCCTTGAAAGCCCGGGCCTGCGGAAATACCGGGGCGACGCCCAGTCCTCCGCCTATGCAAACGACCTTGCCGGGGTTGCTGATCTGACTGGGTTGGCCCATGGGCCCGGTCACGCTGATCAGGTGGGTACCTTCCTGGCAGTCCCGCTGCATTTCAATCGTGGTTTTGCCTACCGCCTGGATCACCAGGGTAACGGTTCCTTTTTCACGGTCGAAATCGGCGATGGTGAGCGGAATGCGTTCGCCATCCTCGTGTGACATGACGATCACGAATTGGCCGGGGCGGGCGGCCCTGGCCATCATCGGGTGGTCGATCTCCAGCAGGTAGGTGACGTCAGAAAAATCTTCACGCCTGACGATTTCGATACCCGAAGACCGGTACCCTTCAGCCGGTTGGCGAATGGAATGAGTTTTGTTACTGGCCCGATCGTGCATGGTGATTCAACTCCAGTGGCTACGGACGTACTTATTACGGACGTACTTATTGATGAATGGTAGGGCATCAATTGCCGGCGCCAGTTGATTCTGGTCAAGATATCCGTGCACCGGACATCGGCTTATACTCCGCCTATGCTTGAGCAACTCCTGGCGATCATCGCCCCCATCCTGATCTGTGCCGGCCTGGGTTACGCCTGGGCCCGAAAAGGTATTGACTACCCGGTAGAATTTGTCACCCGGGCTGTTATGAATATCGGCGCCCCCTGTCTGATCCTTGCCTCTTTCAACCAGTCGGAAATTGACGTCGGGTTATTGGGGGAGATCACAGCAGCTACGTTGTCAATGATGTTGCTGATGCTGTTGGCCAGTGGGGCCATGATTCGTCTGTTGCGCCTCAAGACAAGCACTTTCCTCCCCTCACTGCTGTTTCCCAATGTCGGCAACATGGGCCTGCCGCTCTGTCTTTTCGCATTCGGTGAGACGGGGCTGGCGCTGGGCCTGGCGGTTTTTCTTGTGGTTTTCACGCTGCAGATGTCGTTTGGTATCCTGTTGGTTGCAGGGCGCGGGAAATTCCGCGAATTATTGAAGCAACCTGTGCTGTGGGCCACGGCGATTGCCGTTGCGATGGTGTTGGGTGACTGGTCGTTGCCTGAATGGCTGGCTAATACCGCCGGCCTGCTGGGAGACATCACCATCCCGTTGATGCTCATGACACTGGGCGTTTCCCTGGCGGACCTGAAAGTCGGGAACTGGCGCCACAGCCTGTGGTTCAGTGTGGCCCGTGTGCTGGGTGGTTTTGGTATTGCTGTGCTGGTGGCTAAACTATTCGGACTTGAAGGGGTAGAGCGGGGAGTCCTGATTCTGCAGGCCTCGATGCCGGTTGCCGTGTTTAATTATCTGCTGGCGGTACGCTACGGCCGCGAGCCAGGCGAGGTTGCAGGTATGGTGGTTATGTCCACCTTGCTATCGTTCTTACTGTTACCACTGATCGTTGCTTACGTGTTGTTGTGAGGGAAGCTGTGCCCGGATCAAACTGTAATAACTGCTCGGAGAGTATGCCGTCCGGAGCAAGATTTTGCCCCGCTTGTGGTCAGTCCGTGAAGGAGGTGTCCAGGCCATGGACAGAGTTCGCGCGGGAGACACTGGCTGAATTGGCGGACTTCGATGGACGCATGCTGGTTTCGATGCGCCTGTTACTCGCGCGGCCGGGTTTCCTGACTATGGAATATGTAGCAGGGCGCCGGGTCAGTTACACCTCGCCCCTGCGGCTTTACCTGGTCATTAGCCTTGTGTTTTTCCTGGTGCTTCCTCTGTTCCTGCCTGCGATTTCAAGTACGAACCCGGAACATAAGCTCTCTGTCGACATCTATTCGAAAAGCATGTTTGTGTTGCTTCCTGCATTTGCGTTGCTGCTGAAACTGTTCTACCGGCGGGTCTTTTTTGTCAATCACCTGGTGTTTTCGGTTCATCTTTTCAGCGTCATGTTCATCGTATTCGGACTACTCCTGGCGACCGAGTCACTCGCCGACCGCTTTATCCTGGTGGCGCTGGTACAAGCGGTATTTACACTCTACGTAGCAGCGTATTTCGTTGGTGCACTGCATAACGTGTACCAGGAAAGCTGGCCACGAACGATCCTGAAATTTGTAACACTACTTATTTTGTTCCTGATGATGGTGGCAATTACCATAGAATTCACCAGCCACCTGTAGTTGCTCGATACGATTGATTAAAGGAGTTGTCTAGTCGTGAATCTGAAAAACCTGCTTTTTGCTGCGTTTGTACTGCTGGCGTTCACCGGTAGTGTCTTTGCACAGTCCCAGCGCACCGATATCCACGTGACCGCTAATGACGTTCAACCGTTGTTACCCGGAATGATGGCGCCGGCTTTCGATGTGTTGGATGCGCAGGGGCAGGGGGTTCATTTCGATCCTGAAAACATGCCTAAACCCCTGGTTCTCAGTTTTTTCCGCGGTGGTTGGTGCCCCTATTGCAACCTGCACCTGGCTGAGATGCGAAAAGCAGAAAATGAGCTCAGGGACATGGGTTTCGACATTTGGTTTATCAGTATCGACCGGCCTGAACTGCTCTACGAAAGCCTTGAGCAACCTGATATCGGATATACCGTACTGTCAGATTCCAAGCTGGATGCGACTCGCAAATTCGGCCTGGCATTCAAGGTGGATGACGCGACCGTGGAGCGTTACAAGACGTGGGATATAGATCTTGAGGGCTCTTCGGGTGAAGGACATCACGTATTGCCGGCACCTGCTACATTTATCATTGCACAAGGTGGCGTTATCCGTTTTCAGTACACTAACCCCGACTATTCCGTGCGCCTGCACCCGGATGTGCTGCTGGCGGCTGCCCGGGCGTATGACGACGAGGTCGATGAGCGATTGCGTCGGCAGTACAAGGCAAAAAAAGCAGCGAAGGAAGCAGCTGGCGGTTGAAGTGCAGCTGAGCCAGTCCTCGGCATTCTATGTGACGGCCGGCATTTACTTATTTGGACTCGCGTTTTTCTTGTTATTTGGCTTCGGGAAGAAGATTATTTAGCCGAATAAAATTGCAGAGGGCTCGGCAGGTGCAAACAGCAGATATCATTATAATAGGCGGTGGAATTGCTGGTATTTCAGCAGCCGCGGAATTGGCAGCGGATGCCAGTGTTGTGGTCCTGGAGGCGGAGCCGCAGGCGGGTTATCACTCGACCGGCCGGTCCGCCGCATTTTTTGCTGCTGCTTATGGCAAAAAGATCATTCGTGACATAACAGCGTGTTGCGAAGGATTTATGCGCAACCCGCCGGAAGGGTTCACCGAGGTCGAAATTTTTCAGCCGCGCGATGTGCTGTTTTTCGGCCGGGAAGACCAGGCCGAAACGCTTAAGGCGATGCAGGAAGACAACCCCGGTCTGACCTTTCTGGATGCCCCTGCCGTTCGCGAACGGGTACCCGTGTTCTCTCCGGACTACTTGTATGGCGCGTTGATGGATGGGAATGGCGGTGACCTCGATGTGGATGTGCTGTTGCAAGGTTATTTGCGCTTGTTCCGTCACCGTGGCGGGCAGTTGTTCGCCGGTCATCGTGTAGAAAGCATGACGCGCAGTGGTGGCTCGTGGAGTGTCAGTGCCGGTGCCCAGACTTTTGAAGCTCCAGTGGTGATCAATGCGGCCGGTGCCTGGGCGAACCACGTTGGAACCCTGGCCGGCCTGGAGTCACTAAAAATTCAGCCGATGCGGCGCACAGCCCTGACGATCGACCCTCCGGGTGGTGTGGATGCGCGGGACTGGCCGGAGATGATCGATGCCGATGAGGATTTTTATTTCAAACCCGACGCAGGGCAGATCATGATATCTCTTGCGGATGAAACACCCACCGAGCCTTGTGACGCGCAACCGGAAGAGATTGACGTGGCAACCGCCGTTTATCGGTTTGAGCAGGCCACGGGCCTGGATATCCGTCGCATCAATCACAGTTGGGCGGGCTTGCGAACGTTTGCACCGGACCGGGTGTTTGTGGCCGGTTTCGACCCGCGTAGCGAAGGCTTCTTCTGGCTGGCGGGGCAGGGTGGTTACGGCATTCAGAGTTCGCCCGCGATGGCCAGGTTGACCCGTTTACTGATAACAGGCACCGAGCCGGAAGCGGAGTTCTTGCCTGTCAAAGCATATATCGATGAAGTGTCACCGAACCGTTTGATACAGGCCCCAGGACAATAAACATATGATGAAAAATCTGATCTCCAAACTGGTAGATGTCCGGGATGACGATGAACTCAAGGGTTTGTTATGGGCTACGACTTACGGCTTTTTTATCATGTTTTCGTACTACATCCTGCGGGCCGTGCGGGATGAGATCTCGTCGGCTGATCGCGGTAATCTCCAGATTCTCTGGACCGCAGTATTTTTTGTCATGCTGGTGGCCGTGCCGCTGTACTCCTGGGCCGCATCGCGCTGGTCCCGTGGGTTTTTTGTGCCGCTGGCCAACCGCTTTTTCATTGCCTGCCTGGTCGGCTTCTGGATATGCCTGGCGTTACTTCCCGAAGCGGCAAGACCCTGGATCGACCGCGTATTTTACGTGTGGACCAGTGTATTTGCTCTGTTCGTGGTCACCGTGTTCTGGGGTTTCATGGCGGACTGTTTCAGCAGCGCTCAGGCCCGGCGTTTGTTTGCGTTCATCGCTGTTGGCAGTTCTGTTGGTGGCATGCTGGGCTCGTCGGTGACTGCGTTGCTGGCTGAAGTTCTGCCGTCGTTTTCTCTGTTACTGATGGCCTGCGTACCACTGGAGTTAGCCTCGTGGTGTGCAAAGGTGCTGGACCGGAGGTTCGCCACCGGCAATGTTCGGGTTAAGGGCGAAGCCGGCCGCGCCATCGGCGGAAACGCCTGGAGCGGGATGAAAGCGGTAATCTCCTCTCCCTACCTGATGGGGATAGCAGCCTTCATAGCGCTGATGACCTTCGTTTCCACGATGCTCTATTTTCAACAGGCAAACCTGATTGCCGATGCATTCAGTGACCGTGGAGAGCGTACGGCATTTTTTGCCAAGATCGATCTTGCGGTCAATGTCCTGACAGTCATCTTCCAGGTCTATCTCACGGCCCGTATTGTCAAATGGCTGGGAGTCGGCTTGACCCTGGCGATTGTCCCGGTCGTCACCATGGCCGGCTTCGTCGCGCTGGGTCTGTACCCAACACTCGCCATTCTGGTGGTGGTGCAGGTAATTTATCGTGCAGGCCGTTACGGTTTGACCAAGCCGGCACGCGAGATGCTCTGGACCGTGCTCGATAGGGAAGATAAATACAAGGCCAAGCCGTTCCTCGACGCTGCGGTATACCGGGGCGGCGATCTGGCCAGTGGATGGATCTATACAGGCCTGGCGGCAATCGGACTTTCGATCGGCGCGATTGCGCTGGTCGCAGCCCCGGTTGCAGGCATGTGGGCTATTCTTGGGTGGAAATTGGGCCGGCGGGAAGAGCTGCTGGCCAGAGAACAAGGAGACGTAGAATGAAATTGTCGCGAAGAAATCTGCTCAAACTAGGCGCCGGTGCGGGTGTTGCTTCACTAACAACCGGATGGGGGCCGCTGATGGCGGGGACCAGCCCTGTGATTAAAACCGTTATCCCTTCCAGCGGGCAAGCAGTGCCTTGCGTTGGAATCGGTACGGTCAAGTTCAGGGGCGATCCGGCATCTGCTGAAATGGAACCGTTCCGGCAAACCCTGAAGACATTTCACGAGTTAGGCGGGCGCCTGATAGACACCTCTCCGAACTACGGAAATTCCGAAGACGTGTTGGGTGAGTTGCTCCCCGGACTGGGTCTGCGTAGTGACGTCTTTATGGCCACCAAGGTGGACCGCGAAGACCCGGCGGAAGGCATCGAACGGATGGAGGGTTCGTTCCGCCGGCTGGGCGAGGACATCGACCTGATGCAGGTTCATAACCTGCGTGGCACGGATGAGGAACTCGAAACGATGATGGCCTGGAAAGAGCAGGGACGTTTCCGCTACATCGGCATCACGACCCACCGCGACAGCCAGCATGCGGATATGGAGAAGTTCATGCATAAGTATCCGCTGGACTTTATCCAGGTCAATTATTCGCTGTCCGACCGCGCTTCTGCCGACCGGGTCCTGCCGCTGGCGCAGGATCGTGGGATTGCGGTTTTAGTCAACCGTCCTTTTGGTAACGGAAAGTTGTTTACCGCGGTAAAAGGGCAGGAGTTACCTGACTGGGCGGCCGATATTGACGCGCAAAGCTGGGGCCAGGTGTTCCTGAAGTACATCATTGCTCACCCGGCCGCCACGATTCCGATACCGGGAACCAGCAAACCACACCACGCGGCTGATAACCTGGGCGCAATGCACGGGCGCTTACCGGATGCCGCTCTGCGGCGGGAAATGGAAATCTACCTGGAATCCTTATTATGAATATGAAAGTTCGAGATACATTTTGTACATTGGCGTCCTTGTTATTGCTGGTTCTGCCCCTTGCGCTGCCGGCGGACACACTGGCCGAGGAAAAGGAACTGCTGAGGGCATCGGCAGTTCAGTCCATGATTGAGGACCTTGGGATTCGTGAGTCTGCGATTCCATCCAGTGAACTGGAGGGTTGGACCAAGCCAGGCAAGGTGTTGATTCGATTGTTTGATCCGGAGCACCTGCCTGCGCTGCAGTCTGTGGTTCCGGGCGTGGAGTTGGTGTCGGTTACGACGCCGGAAGAAGCAGTGGCGGCAGCGGACGGCGCACAGGCCGTGATTGGTTTTTGCACTCAGGACATCCTCGCAGCCGGGCCGCAATTGCACTGGGTGCAGGTTTACGCCGCCGGGGTGGAACGTTGCGTGGCCAATCCGGGGATGCACGATGGGGAAAAATTGCTCACCAACGGACAACGTATCGGTTCACCTGCACTGGCTGAACATGCGATTGCGATGATGATGGAGTTGGTGCGCGGGCTCGATGTTTACCATACCAACCAGTTGCAGGGCTTATGGCAAAGAAACGCCGACCTGGGCAGCGGCGAGTTCATGGAACTGGAGGGCAGAACCGTCCTGGTGGTAGGCCTTGGCGGCATCGGAACACAAACGGCAAAACGTGCGCATGCACTGGGGATGCGGGTGATTGCAACCCGGGGTAGTCGCCGTGAAGGGCCGGAGTACATCGAGTATGTAGGTCTGGCTGATGAGCTTCTGGACCTGGTTCCGCAAGCGGACGTTGTTATCAACACGGCGCCTTTGACGGAGCAGACCCGCGGAATGTTCAACGCGGAAGTGTTTGCAGCAATGAAGCCTACGGCCTATTTCGTGTCCGTCGGGCGTGGCGCCAGTACCGTTACCGATGATCTGATCGCGGCGTTGGGGGATGGTGAAATTGCCGGTGCCGGGCTGGACGTCACGGATCCTGAACCCCTGCCGGAAGGACATCCTCTGTGGACCACACCCCGGGTGATTATCAGCCCGCACACGGCAGGCCGGTCGGACAAAAGCCGGGCCAGGCTTTTCCTGCTGGTTCAGGAGAATCTGAGGCGATATATTGCCGGCGAGCCTTTGCTTTCAGTTGTGGATATTGACAGGGGGTACTAACCGGAACCCTCTTTATGGCATGAAAATAAGTGCGGGTTGTTCAAGTTGGTCTTTGAGTGCCTGGACCATGGCGGCCGCATCATAGCCGTCCACAAAACGATGATCAAAAGACGAAGACAGGTTCATCATCCGGCGGACGACGATCTGCCCATTGATCACCATTGGGCGATCCACGGCCTTGTTCACTCCGACAATGCCAACCTCAGGTTGGTTAATGACGGGGGTGCTGGCAATGCCGCCCATTTTTCCCAGGCTGGTGATGGTGATGGTGGAACCAGTCAGTTCGCCACGTGTGGCCGTGTTGTCGCGGGCTGCGCTGGAGACACGTTTGATCTCATTGGCGAGACCTTCCAGATCCAGTGCTTCGCTGTGTTTGACCACCGGAACCTTCAACCCATCGCGGGTCTGTGTGGCAATCCCCAGATGAACGGCAGCGTGACGGATGATCACGTTGCGCTCCTTGTCATATAGTGCGTTGCATTGAGGGAACTCCCGCAAGACGCGCACCATCGCGAGACCAAGGAACGCCAGCGGGGTCAACCTGGATTCGCCAGGCTGTTTTTGGGAGTTCAGGTGTTCCCGTAGTGATTCCAGTGCCGTAACGTCGACTTCCTCAACGTAGGTGAAATGAGGGATCTCGCTGGCAGCTTGCGCCATGCGCTCGGCAATTTTCCGGCGCAGGCCGATTACCTTGATTTCGGTGATGTCTGTTTGTGGCTGCAGCGTGTGTTGTGGCTGCGCGGTGGCAGTCGTTTGGCCACCGCCGACAAATGCATCGAAATCTTTTTTCAGAATTCGCCCGCGCGGACCGCTTCCCGATACGCCAGACAGATCAACACCCGCCGCTCTGGCAAGCGCGCGGACACTTGGAGATGTCATTACTTTGCCGCCGGGAGCCCTGGCTGCGGCCTCACTGGCCACAGCGGTGGTCGCGACCGTTTCTGTCGCTTGTTCTGCAACCTCAGGCAGCGGGTCTCCCGCCACTTTCTCTATAGCTTCACCCGAGGTCTCAAATATGATCAGTGCAGATCCCACCGAGACCGTGTCGCCTTCTTCACCGGCAACCGATATCACGGTTCCGCCAACGGGCGCGGTGAGTTCAACGGCAGCCTTGTCCGTTAACATGGCGCATATCGGATCTTCCTCGTTCACTACGTCACCGACTTTGACCATCCATTCGGCGATTTCCGCCTCAACGGTGCCTTCGCCCAGGTCGGGCAATTTGAAAGTGAACTCGCTCATGCGACCTCCATCAGGTTTCGGATTCCCTCGACCAGGCGTTTCTGCACGGGGAAATATTCCCACTCAAATGCATGGGGGTAGGGGGTGTCCCATCCGGTTACCCTGGAAATCGGGGCCTCCAGGTGCCAGAAACACTCTTTTTGAATGGTGGCCACCAGTTCGGCGCCGTAACCGCAGAAGCGGGTGGCCTCGTGTGCAACCATTGCGCGACCGGTCTTGTTAACCGATTCGCGCAGGGTATCGACGTCCAGTGGCATCAGCGTGCGCACATCGATAATCTCGGCATTCACACCGGCAGCTTTCGCAGCAGCCTGGGCCACGTGGACGATGGTGCCATAGGTGATGATCGTCAAATCCTCGCCTTCTTCGACCACTTCCGCCTTACCAAGTGGAACTGTGTAATAGCCATCAGGAACCTCGCCCTTGGGGTGAGATGCCCATGAAACGGATGGTTTGTGCGGGTCGCCATCGAAGGGGCCGTTATAAATGCGTTTGGGTTCAAAGAAGACCACCGGGTCATCGGATTCGATGGCGGCGATCAGCAGGCCCTTGGCGTCATAGGGGTTGGAGACCATGACGGTCTTGACCCCGGATAAGTGGGTGAAGATACCTTCCGGGCTCTGTGAGTGGGTCTGCCCACCGCGGATGCCACCACCGCAGGGCGTGCGGATGGTCATCGGTGCGAAGAAGTCTCCCGAACTGCGGTATCGCAAGCGGGAAAGCTCGCTGACGATCTGGTCAAATCCGGGGTAAATGTAGTCTGCAAATTGAATTTCCACCACGGGCCGGAGTCCGTTAATGCCCATTCCAATCGCGGTCCCTACAATACCGCCCTCGGCGATCGGCGCATCGATCACGCGATGCGTACCATATTTTTCCTGCAGGCCTTCGGTGCAGCGAAAGACTCCACCGAAATAACCGATGTCCTGCCCGAACACGATCACGCTGCTGTCTTTCTCCAGCATGACGTCATGGGCGGAGCGTATGGCCTGGATCATGTTCATCTGGCTCATGTCTTTTCCCCCCGGATTCTGAGAAGTTTGTCCCGTTGCTTCTTGAGGTGTTCGGGCATTTCCGCGAATACATCCTCAAACATCAGCTTGACGTCCAGGAACGGAGGTTCGGTCATCGTTCCATACGATTCGGCTTCCTTCCAGGCGGCCAGGACGGTTTCCTTCAGTTCCTGTTCTGTCTCGGAGTGTTGCTCTTCCGACCAACAGCCTATCTTGATGAGGTGCTGTTTCAGGCGCTCAACCGGATCACCGAGTGGAAAGGCCTTCCATTCGTCTTTCGGGCGGTAACGTGTAGGGTCATCGCTGGTTGAATGGGCGCCGCCACGGTAAGTGACCAATTCGATCAGGGTTGGACCGCCGCCACTGCGGGCGCGGTCAGCTGCCCAACGGGTGACTGCATAAATGGCCAGCAGATCATTTCCATCGACGCGGATGCCGGGAATACCCAGGCCGAGCCCGCGTGCTGCGAAAGATTTCTTCTGGCCGCCGGCAACACCCTGGAAGCTGGAAATGGCCCACTGATTGTTGGTTACGTTAAGGACAACCGGAGCGTTATAGACGGCGGCGAAGGTCAGGGCGTAGTGGAAATCGGCCTCTGCAGTGCTGCCGTCGCCTACCCAGGAGGCAGCAATGTCGTTTTCGCCTTTAATGGATGCGCCCATTGCCCAACCCACGGCCTGCGGATATTGCGTTGCCAGGTTGCCGGAGATGGTGAACATGTTGTTTTTCTTATTCTGATAAAACACCGGCATCTGGCGGCCTTTACAAAAGTCGCGACTGTTGGACAGGCAATGGCTGATCATATTGACCAGTCCGGTTTCGCGCATGATGTAGAGCCCCTGGTTGCGGTAGGCGGGAAACAGCATATCGCCGGGCTCAAATGCCATTCCCTGGCCGATGGATACGGCTTCTTCTCCCAGGGCCTGCATGTAAAAACTGATTTTCCCCTGACGCTGTGCGCGCTGCATCCGGTCATCGTACGCGCGTGTGAGCATCATCAGTCGCAGCGCTTCTATCAGTGCTTCCGCATCCAGTTCCGGATTCCACGGCCCCCGGGCGACATGGTCTTCGTCCAGCACACGGACCAGCTCCACGGCGAGGTTTTCGATATCGGCCGGATCGGCATCGATCGGCGGGCGGTCAACAGCCCCTGCTTCAGACAAAGCCAGGTAACTGAAATCCGGCGTATCTCCGGGGCGGGCGGAAGGTTGCGGGGTATGAAATTTTGGGTTTTTAGTCATCCCAACAGAATAGCTCAATTTGACAGAAATGTGATTGCAAAATGACTAAGCGAGCGATATCGCAGAGAATGTATAATGCATAAAAACATCGATAATTGGATAAAACATGTCAAATATAGAGCTTGACCGGATAGATAAAGAGATAATTCAACTTTTACAGGTTGATGCCGAGCTTTCAGCTGCGGCAGTTGGTGAGAAGATTGGCCTCTCACAGTCACCTTGCTGGCGGCGTATTCAAAGGCTCAAGGATGAGGGCTTGATCCTGGGCCAGGTCATGCGTTTCGACCGTAAAAAGCTGGGTTTTGACGTCATGGTTTTTGCCCAGGTCAAACTGACTGCGCACGGCCGCAGTAAGGTGCCGGAGTTTGCTGAAACCATCCGCCAGTTCCCGGAGGTCCAGGAATGCCATCTGGTGCTGGGGAATATCGACTTCCTGTTGCGGATCGTGGCCCGGGATATCGAGGAGTATGAGCGGTTCTTTTTTGAGAAGCTTTCGCACCTGGCTGAGATCCAGGAAGTACACTCCAATATTGTGTTGTCAGAGATCAAGTACACGTCGCAGCTGCCGATTTAAGATCAAGGGTATGTAAAAGGGTGCTCTATGCTTGTTTTGTGCCCTGAAAGATCACATTTGTTAGCTACGAGCTACCCCGACCCGGAGACCCCACCATGAGTGACTATAGCTATCCCTACAAGGATGCAGAATTTATCATCAATGATGTCATCAATTTTGATCAATTCTGCGAGGAATTCGGACTGGATGAGATCAACGGCGAGTTGGTTACCGCCATCCTGGAAGAGGCTAACCGTCTGGGGTCGGAAGTCATCGCTCCCCTCAATGCAGTGGGTGACCAGCAGGGCGCAACCTTTGATGAAATTGGCGTTCGGGAAACCCCTGGCTTCAAGGAAGCTTATCTGCAATATGTAGAAGGTGGATGGGCCGGGCTCGGTTTTCCGGAAGAGTTTGGCGGTCAGGGCATGCCTAAGATTTTGTCCACGGCCGTAACCGAAGTCTGGCAGTCATCCAATCTCGGTTTCTCCCTGTGCTCGTTGTTGACCCATGGCGCTGTTGAAGCCCTGTTAGTGCATGGTTCCGAGGAGCTGAAAGAATTGTATCTGGCCAGGATGGTCAGTGGTGAGTGGACCGGCACCATGAACCTGACCGAACCCCAGGCTGGCTCTGATCTGGCTGCTGTAAGTTCGCGTGCGGAACCCGCAGGTGATCATTACCTGATTACCGGACAGAAAATATTTATCACCTGGGGTGACCACCAGATGACGGATAACGTAATCCACCTGGTGCTCGCACGGTTGCCGGACGCACCCCCCGGGGTCAAGGGCATTTCTTTGTTTCTGGTGCCGAAATTTCTGCTGGATGAGAACGGCGAACCGGGTGAGCGTAACGATGCATATGCGATTTCCCTGGAACACAAACTGGGTATACATGGCAGCCCAACCTGCGTGATGTCTTTTGGTGACAACGGCGGGGCGGTCGGATACCTGGTCGGTCAACCACACTGTGGCCTGATGGCTATGTTCACGATGATGAATGATGCCCGGCAGGGCGTTGGCCTGCAGGGGCTTTCCGTTTCTGAACGTTCTTATCAGCAGGCGCTGGGATGGGCGAAAGAGCGTCTGCAGGGCACTCGCAGCGATGGCACCCGTTATCCGATCATCGACTTTCCCGACGTGCGTAGAATGTTGTTACTCATGAAGTCCGGAACTGAAGCGATGCGGGGGTTGGCTTACGTCTCGGCCGCTGAGGTTGACCGGGCCCGGCTTGCGAAAGACCCGGAAGCCGGAGCAATACATATGGCCCGGGTTGAGTTGTACACGCCAATCGTGAAGGGCTGGCTGACTGAAATGTCACAGGAGCTGACCTCGCTGGGTATCCAGGTTCACGGTGGCATGGGCTATATTGAGGAAACCGGAAGTGCACAGCACTATCGGGATGCCCGGATCACCACTATTTATGAAGGCACCACGGCCATCCAGGCCAACGACCTGGTTGGCAGAAAGACACTTTCCAACAATGGTGAGGTTCTTGCCAGTCTGTTGGCTGATATCGGGGAAACGGCCGCTCAGTTACTGCAGAATGACGAACTGGCACCGCTGGGAACAGCGCTGCAGGAGGCTTGTGCGGCGGGTGATGAGTCCCGTCAGTGGCTGCTGGACCATGCAGCTGAGAATCGTAACGTGGCAGGAGCCGCAGGCGTCAATTACCTGATGTTACTGGGCTACCTGTGTGGTGGCTGGGTGATGGGCCAGTCGGCACTGAAAGCTTCAGAGTTGCTTGTAGCAGGCAAGGGTGACACTTCATTCCTGCAGACCAAGCTGGTGACCGCCCGGTTCTATAGTGAACACCTGTTGCCTCGTGTCGGCGCTTGCCTGGCTGCCGTCAAGGCGGGTAGTGAAAGCATCATGGCACTCAGCGCGGAGCAGTTCTGAGGTTAACCCTTACAGGACCCGTTCTCGTGTTTCTTGTAGACAGTGGCCATTCCGCCAGTTCCCGCTGATCTTCATGTGGCGCTTCCAAAAAATTTCGCATCATTTTATCAGTATGACGCTGATTGTATAGAACCCGTTTATGGCCCCGTCAGAACATAAAAATACACGGCCACGAAATGGCAAATACTACCGCCCAATACAAACAGGTGAAAAATCGCGTGATTGAGCGGAATTTTCTTGATGCTGTAAATGATCGCGCCAATGGTGTAAGACAATCCACCCGCAACCAGCCAGTACACGCCAGCGGGTTCAATTCGAGCTACCAGGGGCTCATAGACAAAGATAATGATCCAGCCCATGAATATGTACATCATGGTTGATAACACGTCGAACCTGCCGGTAAAAAACAGCTTGAGGGCTACGCCGAAGGCAGCCATTCCCCAGGCGGCGGCAAACATGATCCAGCCAATTTTGCCGTTCAATGTAACCAGCGTGAACGGGGTGTATGTGCCGGCGATCAGGATATATATGGTCGCGTGGTCCATGATCCGCAATCGGGCCCTCAAATCTGCTTTGGTTGCACTGTGATAGGCCGTAGAGGCGCCGTACAGGGCGATCAGGCTGGCGCCAAAAACGGCGGCGCTTATGACCTGCATGGCATCACCGTATTGGCCGGCGCGCAGGACCAGCATGACCACGGCCACGATGCTCAGAAACAGGCCTGCAGCGTGGGAGAGTATGTTTATTCTTTCTTCCAGCGGTGAATAGAACTTGATTTTCGACGTGTCACTCATTGCGCTAATTGATTCTCCGGACACGGAATGTCCGACCTTTTATTTTTCCGTCCGTCAGTTTTCGCAGCGCCGGCCTGGCGGCATCCCGTATGACCGCGACATAGGCGAAGTTGTCAAAAATATGGATTTTTCCAACCTGTTTCCCGGCAATACCGTCTTTGCCGGTGAGTGCACCCAGCAGATCCCCGGGGCGGACCTTTTGCTTCTTGCCGCCATCGATCTGCAGGGTAGCCATCGGAGCTTTGAATCCCGGTTTTTCCAGCAGGCTATAAGGAGGGAGGCTTTCCGGTTCGATTTTCTTTTCCAGGTATTCTTCCAGCCGCTCAACCTTGTACTGTTCCTTGGCGCTGTAAAGTGTGCAGGCGATACCCTTGCTGCCAGCCCGGCCGGTCCGCCCGATCCGATGGACGTGGACCTCCACGTCCCTGGCCAGCTGATAGTTGATGACGGCGTCCAGTGCATCGATATCCAGGCCACGAGCCGCCACGTCGGTGGCTACCAAAACAGAAACACTCTTGTTGGCAAATCGCACCAGGGTCTGGTCGCGCTGGCGTTGTTCCAGATCTCCATGCAGTGCCAGAGCGCTGAATCCGTCGCTGCGCAATTCATCGGCTACCTCTTCGGTTTCACGCCGGGTATTGCAAAAGACCAGGGTTGAGCCGGGGCGGTACTTCAACAAGAGCAGGCGTAATGCGGTTAAGCGGTGCTTGTTCAGATCAAACTGGAAAAAGTGCTGCCGGATACTGCTGTTGTCATGGGTTTCAGCCACCTGCACCAGTACCGGGTTTTGCATCACGCGTGTGGCCATGGACTGGATCTGGTCCGGGTAAGTGGCACTGAATAACATGGTCTGGCGTTGGCGCGGTATATGACTGACGATGGCATCAAGAGATTCCTGGAAACCCATATCGAGCATGCGGTCTGCCTCGTCCAGGACCAACGTACTTACGTCGCCCAGGTTCAGAGTGTTCTTGCGCAAGTGTTCCTCAATCCGTCCGGGGGTGCCCACGATGATGTGGGCGCCGTGCTCAAGCGACCCAATCTGAGGCCCCAGCGGCATGCCGCCACACAGGGTCAGGATCTTGATGTTGTGGATGGCGCGGGCCAGCCTGCGGAGCTCCTTGGCGACCTGGTCGGCCAGCTCACGGGTGGGGCAGAGCACCAGCGCCTGAATACGAAACCGTTTGACGTCGAGTTTGTTCAGCAAGCCAAGTCCGAATGCTGCCGTCTTGCCCGAGCCGGTTTTGGCCTGGGCAATGACATCTTTACCGCCAAGAACATGTGGCAGGCTTTTCTCCTGTATGGGCGTCATCGACTTGTAGCCGAGGGAGTCGAGATTTGAAAGCAGCTCAGGGTGCATTTCGAGTACTGAAAAATTGGTCTGGCTCATTAGGGTAGTCCTTGACGTTGGCTGCCGCAGCCCATGGAGAGGTTGAGGTTTACAGTCAGGGATTTTCCCACGATTGAGCTTCAATCGGGAGAAAAATCACAAATATCGGAAAACGATAATTGTAGGTATCATAGACCCGATGTTAGTCCGAATCTTACTCTTGCTTGTTTTCAGCGCTCTGTTACTGCCTCCTTCCGTCAATGCCCAGCAGTCACCGCCGGGTGTGCTCGTCAGTGAAGCCAGGGTGGTGCCTTTCCCACTGTCATCGGAGGCATTGGGTAATGCCCGCGCCAATGAGGCCGTCGACATCCGCCCGGAAATCACCGCGGCGATCACGGGAATCTATTTTGAAGAAGGTCAGTGGGTTGAAAAAGGCGATGTACTGGTAGTTCTCGAGAATTCACGGCCGCTGGCTGACCTGGCTGCGGCCAAGGCCGCGCTGGTTGATTCCGAGAGCCAGTGGAGAAGGTCGAGTGAGCTGTTTAAGACCCAGGTGGTTTCAGCATCACAGCTGGAACAGCTGGAAGCCAGGCGGGATGCAGACCTGGCAGCGGTTAATGCCGCAGAATCGCGCCTGAACCAGACGGTGCTCAGGGCGCCGTTTGCCGGACAACTGGGTCTGCGGCGCGTCAGTATGGGCAGTATCGCCAGTCCCGTCACGGTCATTACGACGCTGGATGACACGACCCAGATTAAGCTCGATTTCGATGTGCCCGAGGTGTTCATGGCGCGACTCGAAAAGGGGCTGGTGGTGACGGCAAGGAGTGCAGCCTGGCCGGAGATCGAATTCAGTGGAAAAGTGATCTCAATCGATACGCGGGTTGATCCGATCAGTCGGACCATTACTGTGCGTGCCCTGCTGCCGAATGAATCTACGCATTTGCGCCCGGGAATGTTTCTGACCGTCTCCCTGCTAAAGGAAGATGTACGCTCGCTGATGATCCCGGAAGAAGCGCTGGTGCCCGAGAGGAGCAAGCAATTCGTTTTCGTGGTTGATGACCAGGGTATCGCCGAGCGTCTTGAGGTGCGAACGGGACGACGCAGGCCGGGCGAAGTCGAAATTCTGGAAGGCCTGCAGCCTGGCGACCTCGTTATTACGGAGGGCACGCAGAAGGCACGGCCGGGTCAGCCGGTGACTGTTCTGCAGTAGCTATGTTCCTTTCCGATCAATCCGTACGCCGGCCTGTATTTGCCACTGTGATCTCAGCGCTGTTGGTCATTCTTGGCCTGGCCGCATTAGCTCAATTGCCGGTTCGCCAGTATCCCGATGTTGATGTGCCGGTGGTATCTATCGAGACCAGTTATCGCGGCGCTTCCGCCGAAGTGGTTGAGACCAAGGTCACGCAGGTGGTCGAAGACGTTATTTCCGGAATTGAAGGGGTCGTCAAGCTGACCTCAACCAGCCGGGATGAGCGCTCCGATATCCGCGTTGAATTCAGTCTTGAGCGGGACATCGATGCTGCGGCAAATGACATCAGGGACCGGGTTTCCCGCGTGGTGGACCAGTTGCCCACAGAGGCCGACCCGCCTGAAATTGCCAAAGTGGATGCAACACGCCAGGCCGTGATGTACCTCAACCTTATGTCGGAACAGCATTCCGGTCTGGAGCTGACCGACTACGCCGACCGCTACCTGATTGATCGTTTTTCCACCGTACCCGGTGTGGCACGGGTGCAGATTTCCGGTGCAAGACGCTACGCCATGCGCATTTGGTTGTCGCGCGAAGCGCTCGCAGCGCGCGGTCTGACTGTTACGGATGTCGAGAGCGCTTTACGGTCAGAAAACGTAGAGCTGCCAGCCGGACGTTTGGAATCCAGAACCCGTGAATTTACGTTGCGTACCGCGACGGGGTTTGTTGACGAAGAAGATTTTGCCAAGCTGGTTATAGGGCGCGGGCCGGAGGGCCAACCAGTGCGGCTCGGCGAAGTTGCGGAAGTTCGGATTGGCGCTGAAAATGAACGAAGTATCGCCCGCTCGAATGGCGCGGATGCCGTTTCTCTTGCCATTGAGCAACTCTCCAAGGCCAATAGCGTGGTCGTCTCCCGCGAAGTTCAAAAGGAGATCAAGGCATTGGCCAGTGAATTGCCTGAAGGCATGATGCTGGCGGTGAACTACGACCGGGCAGAGTTTATCGAAGCCTCTATGCACGAGGTGTACAAGGCGCTGTTTATTGCTATTAGCCTGGTGCTTATTGTTATTTACCTGTTTCTTGGATCATTTCGGGTTACGTTGATTCCCGCACTGGTCGTGCCTGTTTCCGTAGTTTCTACCTTTATCGTGATGGCAGCGCTGGGTTACACGATCAATATCCTGACCCTGCTGGGCCTGGTATTGGCTATCGGCCTTGTAGTCGATGACGCCATCGTTGTGCTGGAAAATATTTACCGGCGCATCGAGGATGGACAGCGACCGTTACTGGCAGCCCTGGAAGGGTCCAAAGAAATTGGTTTTGCCGTGGTCGCAACCACCATGGTGTTGATTGCAGTTTTCGTACCGCTTTCATTCATCGAAGGTGATATAGGGCGGTTATTTCGTGAGTTTGGGATTACGCTGGCTGCCGCTGTTCTGTTTTCCAGCCTGGTCGCGCTAACCTTGACGCCCATGCTCTGCTCAAAGATTCTGCACCGGCGAAGCCTTGGCTCGGGTCTTACCCGCCTGGTCGATAATACCTTCCGCAAGTTTGCCGAAGTCTATCGAAGAGCTTTGGAGAAAGTGGTTAATGCGCCCTGGATGGCAGTGATTGCGACCGTTGCGTTGTCCCTGCTCGCAGGCTGGTTGTTGCATATCCTGCCAACAGAATATGCCCCGTCAGAAGACCGCGGTGTATTTTTTATCATGCTGCGTGCCCCGGAAGGGGCCAGCCTGGAATACATGGACCGTTATGCGCGGGAGATGGACTCTATCCTGACCGAGCAATTGGGTAGCTCCGAGTCCGTACGACGCTTTATAACCCGGCTCCCCGGTAGTTGGGGTGGGGCAGAAGTGAACTCAGCCCGCTCCATCGTGTTGCTGGAAAACTGGGCGTTGCGGAGCGAAAGTGACAAGGAAGTAGGCGGCCGTGTGCGCGAGCAGTTGGCGGCTTTGCCAGGCGTCCGTTCGTTTGTTTTCTTCCCCAGTAGCCTGGGACTGGGTGGCAACAACTCCCCTGTGGAAATGGTGTTGGGCGGACCTGATTACGAACAGTTGCGGGACTGGCGCGACCAGATACTGCTTGCCCTTCAGGATGTGCCGGAATTGATCAATGCCGACAGTAATTACCAGGAACGCAAGCCGCAGATGAACATATCGGTTGACCGTGACCGTTCAGCAGCGCTGGGCGTGTCGTTGGCCGCGGTAGGCAGGACCCTGGAAACCATGCTCGGATCACGCAAGGTAACGACCTATATCGATCGGGGCAGGGAGTATAACGTCATCCTGATGGGTAAAGAGGCGGACCGGTCCAGTCCGGACGATCTTACTAACCTCTATGTGCGTTCCGGTCTGACGGGTAAGCTGGTGCCGCTCAGCAACCTGGTCCGGATTACCGAATCAGCCGGGCCTTCACAGTTGAACCGGCACGACCGAATGCGTTCGATTACGATCGATGCCAGCCTGGCCGACGGCGTCAGCCTGGGACAGGGTATTGAGGCGATGACACGGGTCGTCGAACAGACCCTCCCAAGCGCCGCACGTATCAGCTGGGATGGTGAGAGCAAGGAATACCTCGAGTCCGGCAGCTCCCTTTACCTCACTTTCGGTATGGCTCTACTGGTGGTTTTTCTGGTTCTGGCCGCCCAGTTCGAGAGTTTTGTAAATCCGCTGATTATCCTGGTGACAGTGCCGCTTGCCATGCTGGGAGCCTTGATCGGTTTGAACCTTTACGGTTCGTCGATCAATGTTTTCAGCCAGATCGGCGCCATTTTGCTGATCGGCCTGTCGGCTAAAAACGGTGTCCTGATTGTGGAGTTTGCCAATCAGTTACGTGACCGCGGACTTGATATCCGGGAAGCGGTGCTGGATGCGGCCACGGTGCGTTTCAGGCCCATTTTGATGACGAGCGCGGCGACCACTTTTGGCGCGCTGCCGTTGTTGTTGGGTACGGGTGCCGGCTGGGAGTCGCGACAACCGATTGGTATCGTCATCGTATTCGGGGTGGCGCTTTCGGCGCTGTTGACACTGTTTATCATTCCGGCACTTTATGCACTTTTTGCCCGCAACACTTCCTCGCCGCAGCGTGTATCCAGGCTGATCGATCAAATGCAAAAGCTGGTGCTCAGTGAATCGGAATCGGAATTGGAATCGAAATCTGCTTCTGCAACGCCGCGCGAATGAAAGTTGTTATGATAATCCGGCAGGAAGAAACCAGGAGCATGCGTGGCCTACCACAAGATATATAACTACACCTCGATCGGGCGACCGTTGGAGCCCGGTTGTCCGACCAATAAGGCAGTTCTCATCCTGATGCTCCTGGGCGCAATACTGGGCGCAGCGATCGCCTGGATGGAAGGGCAGGCCGGTGATGCGTTTTTCCAGCAAGCCCTGACCTTTCTGTTGATCATCTTCGGGTCCTGGGCCCTTGCCAGGGAGTTGGGTCCCGATGACCACATCGCCGCTTTTATCAGCATGGCCGCCGCTGTGATTGCCGGCCTGCTAGCAGGCAGCCCCGGGCTGCTGGTCGTTTTTGCAACGATTGGCCTGGT
>CAYUBS010000015.1:33734-38261 GCA_964443145.1 uncultured Wenzhouxiangellaceae bacterium
CTGATTTTCCTGTTGATTTTTGCTTTGAATACGCTATTGCTGAAGAAAGTTCATTCAAAAGGTGACGCCGATGGCAAGCGCCTGGACGTCACACGTGTGCGCGGTGGCATGGCCGTGGGCCTGTTTGCTGCATTGCAGGCAATAGTCCGTCCGGACGAGGTCGTGATTATCGTTGCAGTAATTGCAGGTATTTGCATTGGCAGTGCGTTCAGAAAGGGTTTTAAGGCCCCGGTCGCGGGCTGAATTTTTTCAAATTGATTTCCTGAGTAATTAACCTGGAGAGTTTACTATGCGTCATTTATTAATCATCACCCTCGGTTTCGTCATGGCCTTGCCTGCCTGGGCCGGCGACTTGCCGGTGGATGCAAGAATTGAACGGGCTATGCAGGGTGATCATCGCTCTGAGGAGAATATTGCACGAAACCGTTACCGCCATCCGGTGGGTGCCTTGACGTTTCTTGGCCTTGAGGACGGTATGACGGTGATGGAGATCTGGCCTGGTGGCGGTTGGTATACAGAGATTCTGGCACCGGCCGTACGCAATCATGGTCAGTATATTGCCGCCACTTACGATGTCGATGTGCCGAATCAACCGGACTATCGTTACCGTTTGCAGGATGCTCTGCTGGCGAAGTTTTCCGCCAATCCCGAGCTTTATGACCAGGTGGCGATCGCGCCCTGGTCACCCCCTGATTCGGCGTCACTGGGTGATGCCGGCTCGGTCGACCTGCTGCTTACCTTTCGCAACACGCATGGATGGGTGAGTGGCGGAGAGGCAGAACAGATTTTTGCTGAGTTTGCCCGCGTATTGAAACCGGGTGGCATTATGGGTGTGGTACAACACCGGGCGAAACCGGGCGCCAATCCGGCAGAGTCTTCGGAAATGGGTTACGTGTCCGAACAGGCGGTGGTCGACCTGGCACGTGGTGCAGGCCTTTACCTTGAGGCGCGCTCAGAGGTTAATGCCAACCCGGCTGATAGCACGGATCACGAGGGTGGTGTCTGGAATCTGCTGCCAGGCCTCAGTGCCTGTCGGGATATGGGTAGCGAAGAAGAAAAAGCCAACTGCAATGAAAAGTTCCAGGCTATCGGTGAAAGCGACAGGATGACTTTGCGCTTCCGTAAGCCGCTGGGCTAGTCACTCCGAGGCCCTGGCTTGTTCGAGTAATTCGCTGGCCTCCAGCCATTCCCACTCGAGTGATTCGATGGCCACCTTGTGTTCCGCCTGCTCGCGGATGATGGCAGTGAGCTCGTCTTTTCTTGCCGGCTCGGAATAAATTTCCGGGTCGGAGAGTTTTTCTTCGAGCGATTGCATTGAGCCGCGGCGGGCTTCCAGCCCGGCTTCAATTTTGCGAACACGATCACTCATGGGTTTCAGTTTTTGGCGTTGCAGGGCTTCAGCCTGACGCTGTTGCTTCCTGCTGATGGCTGGAGAGGTGCCTGGCGCCGGTTCAGTAGCGGTTGTTCCCGTGCCGACCCCCGTGTTCTGCTCCCTTAACCATGCGGGATAGTCGTCGAGGCTGCGGTCAAAATGGTCAACCGTGCCTTCGTTGACGATCAGCAGGTCGTCACAGACGCTGCGCAACAGGTGCCTGTCGTGTGAAATCACCACCATGGCGCCGCTGTAGTCAACCAACGCGCGGCTAAGGGCCAGGCGCATCTCAAGGTCCAGATGGTTGGTCGGCTCATCCAGCAATAGCAGGTTAGGTGCCTGACGTATCATGATGGCCAGCACCAGACGAGCCTTCTCGCCGCCGGAAAACGGGGCTACCGGCTCGAAGATTCGCTCACCGTTAAAGCCGAACCGTCCAAGATAATTACGCAGTTCGGACTCCCGGTCTCCGGGGGCAACGACCTTGAGGTGGTCGAGCGGGCTCTGTTCTGGAATGAGCAGGTCAAGCTGGTGTTGTGCAAAATACCCGATCCGCGTCTCCTTGCTGATGGTGCGTTCACCACTCAGCAGCGTGCTGCCGTCACACAGTGCTTTGACCAGGGTGGATTTGCCGGCGCCATTGACACCCAATAGTCCGATCCGGTCGCCTGCGGAGATGAGAATATCAACTCCACTGAGAACCGGCTCTGAATAACCGGCAACAACTTCTTCGAGTTTGACCAGTTGGTGTGGCTGCTTTTCCGGCTTCATGAACTGGAAGCGGAAGGGGGAGTCCACGTGGGCAGGCGCGATTAACGTCATGCGTTCCAGCATCTTCAACCGGCTTTGAGCCTGTTTTGCTTTTGAGGCTTTGTAGCGGAAGCGATCTACATAGCCCTGGATATGTTGCATTTCTTTTTGCTGGCGTTTGTACATCGCCGCTTGCTGGGAAAGTTGCTCACTTCGTCGTGTTTCAAACGCCGTGTAGTTGCCACTGTACATACGGATTTGCAGGTGCTCGATATGAACAATCACATTACACACTGCATCGAGGAAATCCCGGTCGTGCGAGGCCACCATCAGGATGCCTTCGTACTGCTTCAGCCAACGTTCCAGCCACAGGATAGCGGGCAGGTCGAGATGGTTTGTAGGCTCGTCCAGCAACATAATTTCTGATGGACACATCAGGGCCTGGGCCAGGTTGAGGCGCATACGCCATCCACCGGAGAACTCCTGCACCGGAGTCCGGTGGCTGCCTTCGGCAAAGCCAAGACCATGCAGCATCCGTGCGGCGCGGGCTTCCGCGGTAAATCCATCCAGGCTTTCGAGTTGTTCGTAAAGCAGGTGAAGGTTTTCGGTATTCTCTTGCTGTTCGGCTTCACGCACAGCAGCCTGGACTGCCCGGAGTTCCCGGTCGCCGTCTATGACGAAATCCAGGGCTGAGGCCATTCCAGTAGGGCTTTCCTGCGCAACATGGGAGATGCGATCGGTTGGCCTGATGCTCAGCGTACCCGCATCTGCCTCCAGTTCACCCAGCAACAGCGCAAACAGCGATGACTTGCCACTGCCATTGGCACCGACCAGGCCAAGCCGATGACCTGCATGCGCCTGGAAGCTGACGTTTTCGAATAAAAGTTTGCTCCCGCGGCGCAAACTTATTTGGTTGAGGCTTAACACGGTATCTGAATTCAATGCGGCAATCGGTGGATCAGTATTATATCCTTCCTGCAGATGAAGAACGTACTCTATATCTGTCTGGTACTACTCGCGCTGCTGGCCTGGCGGGATTGGACCCATCGGGACATTGAGTATGCGCCCGGAGTCCTGATCCCGGAACGACCGGTTCAGACGGCCTTTAAAGAAGCTCGTCCCATCATGCTCGAGGGTTTCAGCCTGACCCGCAGGGCCGAATTCAGCTTACGTGCCCGTGTATTGTCCATTGAGACATACTGGTTTGGCGATGAATCAGAGCTTTCCCCCATCGATCTGGCGCTTGGATGGGGCGTTATGTCGGACCAGGAAGTATTAGATAGAATTACCATCACTCAGGCCACTCGCTGGTATTTCACTCGGTATGAATTGCCGGCGCCGATTCCCGACCGGGAGATCATCAATAACAGCAGCAACATGCATATTATCCCGGCTGACAAGAGGGTAAAGGAGAAGGTCACTGATTTACGACGTGGAGATATTCTGCTTTTGAAGGGTTTTCTGGTGGATGTCGATGCCCCCTCGGGCTTCATATGGCGCACCTCTCTGCGCAGGGATGATACCGGCAATGGTTCGTGTGAGATCTTTTATCTCACCGACGTCTATGTAGAGGGTTAGTGTCGTCTTTAATACAAGCGGTTGATTTTCTTTCCGTAATTGAGCCAATATGTGTAACAGTTAGCTCAGAGTGGAAGAACGATGACAAAGCCTGAAGTTTCTGAAGCAGATGTGCCGGAGCCAATGCCCTTCGTCGCGCCCTGCCGCGATCTTGAGATCAGTGCGCCGTTGGATTGGTTGAAAGCGGGTTGGCGCGACTATCGTTCAGCGCCTGGTTTGAGCCTGGCCTGGGGCCTGTTCTGCTGGTTTCTTTCAATGTCCGTCGCGTTGCTTGCCTGGAAAGTGGGTGGTTGGATTTTGTTACTGACTGCGTTGTCCGGGTTTGTCTTCGTTGCGCCTTTGCTGGCCTTTGGTATGTACTCAGTCAGCAGGCAGCTTTGCCTGGGCAATAAACCCACGCTGGCATGGACTTTGAAGGCTGCGCGAAAACCCTTTACCAACTCACTGGTGTTTGCGCTGGTGTTGATGATTATCTTTTTGCTGTGGGCCAGGGCTGGGTCCATGGTGCATATCTTTTTTCCCAGTGATGGTACGGTCAAGTTGAATGACCTGATGCTGTACCTGAGTGTAGGGTCTGCGGTGGGGTTTGTATTCGCATCAATCTGTTTTGCTGCCAGCGTTTTTTCTCTTCCGTTCATAGCCAACCGCGACGCTGACGTGATTACTGCAGTTGTTTCCAGTATTAACGCGGTTTTGCGAAATCGCTGGACGATGTTTTTCTGGGGTGCCTTAGTCGCCGGCTTAACGGCGATTGGTTTCGCCACCGGACTGGTCGGCTTTATCGTGATCATTCCCTGGCTGGGCTACGCAACCTGGCATGGGTATCG
>CAYUBS010000016.1:0-35049 GCA_964443145.1 uncultured Wenzhouxiangellaceae bacterium
TCATGATAAAACTCATCACTCCGTAACCGAGGGCCGCAGCACTGATGGCAAGCAGGATGGTTTGCGAGCGCAATATCTCAATGATTGGACGGCCACTGCCCCGGTGGGTGGTCGGCTTCTGTCCGGTTTCGCGGTAGAAACTAATAATGAGCAGGCCGGCTACGTAGCTCAAACTGAGCAGAAGGAATGATCCGGCGTATTCAGTGCCCAGCAGCCCCCTGCCCCGCACCGCCAGTTCAGGTCCGACAAAGGCCGCCAGTATGCCTCCAAGCAGCAGAAAAGAGGTTGCTTTAGCAGCCTGCTCGGCGGGTACGGATTCCAGAGCGGCAAAACGGTATTGATGGCCTGCTGCACCGGCCCAGCCCATCATGATCGCGGACAGGCAAAAACCAGTGAATGAATCGGCTATCAGGCTGAACATCGCTACCAGGGCGGCGGCGATTGCAATAAAGCCATAGGCGATGAAAATTCGCCTTCGCCCATAGCGCTGGAGCAGTTTTCCCGTGGGTAAGGTTGATGCAGCAACACCCACCACGACGAGCGCAATGGGTAACGTAGCCAGGTCAGTCGAAGGCGCGAATTCAGTTCCGATAATACCGGCCAGCAACACCATCATCGAGGTGCCGGCCATCATCAGGGAGTAGGCGAGCATCAATCGCCAAACCGTTCCGGGTAGCTGCTTCATCAACTACCCGGAACTATGTCAGGTTTTGTTACCAGTTACCGGTAATCGCAATAACGGGACCGCTGTAACGCATGTCCGCTCCGCCTGTCCAGTCATCACTGTCAACATTGACGTTCAGGTTGAAGTACTGCCATGAAAGATCAAAACCGATGTGGTCGAATGCCTGCCAATTTACGCCGATGTTGGTGTTCCACATGTGTCCGTCATAGTCGCCAATGCTGGCGCCAATCCAATCCACGCGGGCGTGAAGAAGCCATTTTTGCGCGGGTGAAAAGAGGTACCAGGCGCCTACATTGGGGAGGATCTGACTCGCATCTACATCACCCTCCTGAAAATCGGTCGTTTCATCGTCAATTTTGACTTCACCTTCGATAAAGGCCTTTATTTTCAGGTTGTGAATACCAGCGCCAATGCCGAAATCGTGACGATCATTCTTGATAAAACTGCGGCCGACAAACAGACGGGACACGCTCAGTTTGACGCCGGAATTAACAAAACTGCCTTCCCGCCAGGTCAATCCGTCCCACTCGATATCCTCAGTCAGAAATTTGCTGCCTTTGGCATCGTTGCTGAAGTACTGGGCAGAAACTGCCCATTTTCGTTGACTGCCGAAATTCCATTTCAACTGGCCGTTGAAAAAGGTGGAGTGTTCCGAGACACCAAGGCTGTCCCCGAAGTCAATTTCATCTCCTATGTCACCACCAAGATCGGATTCCAGCTTAAAGGAGTTGCTAGACCTCATCCACCCAATGGAAACTCCGAAGTTGTCGGAAAGTTGAGGATGGTAGTCCTGTGCCACGGCCACATTTGAAGCAGCAGCAAGCGCCAGACCTATCAAGCATAGGGATAATATTGTTTTCATTGTGTTTCCTGCGAAGATGTTCAGATTCAACAACTATTGTATCTCATTCTACAATGCGACCCTATCAAAAAAACGTTCATGATAAAGGCCAGCCTGCCTGATTAATGATGTGCATGGTTCATCGCGCCCTGGGTCATCGAGCCCCACATCATTAGCAGGGTCCAGATAGCCAGTACGATCAACGCGAACCCGATCAGCCGCCTGACCGTGCGGTCTTCAAGAAATGATGCCAGAGTCGGCGCCGCAGCCGTCAGGCCGAGCATGGATGGCAAAGTTCCTGCCCCGAAAGCCAGCATGGTCAGTGCGCCGCCCAGTGGGTTTGCCGTTGAAGCGGCCGTCATCAGCACAGAATAGACCAGGCCACAGGGAATGAAGCCCCAGCACACGCCGAGTAAAATCCTGCCCAGAGTATCCTGACGATTACTGGCTTTCATCGCGAATGGCAAGATTTTCTTCCACAGCCCTGCCCCGCCCCGTTCAATGAATTCGATACCGCGGAAGTTGAACAGGAACTTAAGTCCGATCAACAGGATCATTACTGCGGTCAGTACTCTAAGCCATCGGCCTATCGGTACCAGACCTGAAACACCACTTAGCACGGTTGCTGCAAGCAATCCGAGAATGGCGTAACTGACCAGGCGGGCGAGGTTGAATTGCAGGGCAGGAACCACCGCCCTGCCCTGTGACATTGCGCCCAGACCGGCGGCAATCCCGCCGCACATACCAAAACAGTGGCCGCTGCCAAGCAGTCCGGCCAGGAAGGCTGTGCTCAACACAGCGGGATCCAACCAGAGGTGTTCGGGGTTCATTATTTTCTTTCCTTTTGCTCTTTTTCTTCTTCAGTTTCAGGTGGGGGTTTCTGGTCGTCATCAAGAACCACGCTCCAGCCATGTGATTCGAGATCATCAAACTGTCCGCCCCGGATGGCCCAGATAAGCGCCCAGGCGGCAAGCGCCAAAAGCATCAAAGCGAGCGGGATCAGAACGTAAAGCATATTCATACAATTTCGCCCTCCTTTTGTTCCCGGCGTACCAGGCGTGAGGCATTAGCGACCACCAGCAGCGAACTCAGGGACATCCCCAACGCGGCCATCCAGGGTTTCAACATACCCGAGATGGCTAATGGCATCACCGATGCGTTATACAGCACGGCCCAGGTCAGGTTTTGACGCACCAGTTGCCGGGTTCGACTGGCCGTGTCGATTGCCAAATTGACGAGACCCAGTGAATCCGAGGTGAGAATCATGTCGGCAGCGCTATTGGCCAATTCCGCACCGCCCTTGACCGTCATCGATACATCAGCAGCGGCCAGGACAGGAGCATCGTTGACCCCATCGCCGATCATCAGGACATGGTCGCCGGAAGCACGCATCTCTTCCAGTTTCTCAAGCTTCATTTCCGGTGTCTGCCGGGCGTGACGGTCGGTAATGTGCAGTCTGTCAGCAATACCATCCACAGCGTCCGTGCTATCTCCTGAGAGCATGGTAATCTTCAGGCCCGCTTCAACGAGTTCGTGAACGCAATTTGTGGCGCCCTCCCGAAGCGAGTCCTGTAATTCAAAGCATGCGATCCATCCCACATCATCTGCCAGCCAGATAGGGTCATCACTGACAGATTCACTGTCAGGCATCACAAAACCGGCATTCCCGATTTTCCACTGCTTGCCGTTGATCACGCCCTTCAACCCGCGGGCCGAATGGACACTGATGTTTTCAGCTTTTAGAGGTGCCCTGGTTTGCGCCTCATCACCGGCAAGCTGGAAAGCCCGGGCAATTGGATGAGCCGAAGCTGATTCAAGTGCAGCGGCTATGTGAAGCACCTGTTTCTCGTCGAATGAGCTGCGTGCCGCGTTGAGTTCCACTCGTGTGATTTCCGGGATGCCGCGGGTCAGAGTACCCGTTTTGTCAAAAACGACAGTGTTGATGTGTGTCAGGGCCTGTAACGCCTCACCCCGGGTCAATAGAACCCCGTCATCCAGCAGTCTGCGGCTTGCGGCCGCGTAAACCACCGGAAGTGCAAGTGAAAGCGCACAAGGACAGCTTGCAACCAGTACCGATAGCATTGCGGAGAACGCGCGACCCGGGTCAATGAACTGCCAGCCGAGCCAGGTACCGCCGGCGATAAGAAGAACAGCTATGATGAACACCGGCACCAGCCATGGGGGAATCGCACTGCTGGAAGGACGTCTCGACTGGGCCAGCAGAAGCAGCCTGCCCAGCGATGAAATGGTGGTTTCCTGTCCGCTGGCCGTCACTTCAATTTCTACCGGCTGTGACAGGTTAATCGTGCCGGCAATGACGGCGTCACCAACACGGCGGTTTACCGCGCGGGATTCGCCGGTTAACAGAGCTTCGTCGACATCTGTCGCACCGTCTTTCAATGCACCATCCGCTGGAAAGCTTTCGCCGACACGAACCAACACCCGGTCACCGTCAACCAGGTCGCTGGCGGGAATGGTCTCCCGACCTGTTGTCGTAATTCGCTCTGCCCACTCTGGCAGCAATCGGGCCAGGGCTGTTCCGGCCTGCAGGTTACGGTGACGCAGCATCATCTCGATGTGGCGCCCCAAAGAAAGGAAGAAAATGAACATGACGACGGAGTCGAACCACACCTCCCCTGCGCCACGAAAGAAGTTAAAGCAACTGGCGATGAAGGCAAGACTGATCGCCAGCGCGACCGGAACGTCCATACCAGGACGACCGGTCCGGATGCTGCGCCAGGCGCCTTCGAAGAAAATGCGTCCGGAGTAGATCAATACAGGCAGGGTCACCATCAGGCTGACCCACTCCAGAAAGCTGCGCTCTGCCACGCCTATGCCATAAGCGTCTCCGGCGTACAGGCCTACCGCATACATCATCACTTGCATCATGCCCAGGCCTGCAACGCCCAGGCGTTTCATGGAGTCACGACGCTCTTCCTGACGACCTTGTTCCTCAGCACTGGCAAGTGGCAGGTGTGGCTTGTAGCCCAATTCCATCAGGGCACCGGCCAGCCTGCTCAGTGTATTTTTTTCGGGGGTCCAGATGATACGGGTATAGCCTGTCGCCGTATCGACCTGGACAGACTGCACGCCCGGCTTGGTTTCCATGTGGCTGCGGATCAGCCAGGCACAGGCCGCACAGCGTATTCCTTCGGTTTGCAGCAACAGGTCCCGTCGCCCTTCCGCCAACTCAACGCCCCAGAGCGACTCCCGATCGTCACAGCCACGCCAGGCTTCAAGGTCTTTTTGGAGGTCTTCTTCGGCTTTACGGCCCAGGTCTTGTCGGAACTGGTAATAACGGCCCAGCCCGGAACCGAAAATTAATTCTGCTACGGCCTGGCAGCCGGAACAGCACACGGGTCTCTCCTGTTCGTCACGTAGTACGAACAGTGAGATGCCTTCCGGAATGGGCTCACCACAGTGAAAGCAAGTGCTTTCAGCCTTCTCCATCTTCGTGGTCCTGCGGAGCTTCCTGCGATGCCTCGTCGGGAGGAACCTGGGCTCGCATTTCCGACTTGATCACGCTGTATTCCTCATCATCCACAACCAGGTAATCCGGGTTGGCAAGCGCGAGGTAAAGTGTGGTCATACCCATGATCACAGCGGCGGCGGGAATGCCGATGGCAACCCACGGCCAGGGCTCGCGGTACCAGGGCTTAATATCAGGATTGTCGGTTGAGCCTTGCGGGCGTTGTTTATCTGTCATGTTAATTTCCTGATCCTACGGGCATCAGTGCTTTCGCGGTGACAACTTTGCGAATGGAAGGGTCATCTTCAGCCTGAAATTCTATTTCCAGACTTTGTACACCCTGCCCTGCTGAGCGAGGGATTCTTATCCGCATGGAAACTCCGGCATTTTCCTCAGCCTGCAAGCTGAGGGGCTTGGAAATGTCTACAACTACTGCATCGTTGTTAAGCACCTTAACACTGTATTGATGAGGTGCATTGTCCATATTAGTGATTTTCAGGGTATAGACGTTTTCGATCATATCGCCGGAAACTTCACGGTACAGAGCATTGCGGTCACGGATCATGTCAGCCCTTAGTGGGATACGATGCGTCATCCCCCATAACGTGCCGCTGATGATCACCAGCAGGAGCAGGCCATAGACGATAATTCGGGGGCGAATAACGTGCCCTTCATTGTTTTTTAAAGCGTGCTCCGTCGTATAACGTATCAGCCCACGTGGATAGTCCATCTTGTCCATGACGTCGTCACAGACATCAATACAGGCAGCGCAGGCAATGCATTCATACTGCAGGCCGTTTCTGATATCAATTCCGGTCGGGCATACCTGAACACACAGTGTGCAGTTGATGCAGTCACCGAGGCCCTTCTCCTTGGGATCGTCCTTCTTCCGGCGGCCCCCGCGTGGATCACCCCGCTCTGTGTCATACGAGATTATCAGGGTGTCTTTGTCAAACATGGCGCTCTGGAAGCGCGCATACGGGCACATGTATTTGCAAACCTGCTCTCGCAGGAACCCGGCGTTTCCATAGGTTGCAAAGGCGTAGAAAATAGTCCAGAACGTTTCCCACGGCCCAAGTGAAAGACTTGCGACGCCTGCGCCTAACTCTCTGATGGGTGAGAAAAACCCTACAAAGGTAAACCCGGTCCATGCGGACAGAAGAATCCACAAAGCCTGCTTGGCTGATTTACGAAGTATTTTGTTTGCTGTCCAGGGCGCCTTGTCCAGCTTCATTCTTTTGTTGCGGTCACCTTCAACCCATCGTTCGATCCAGATGAAGACTTCGGTCCACACCGTTTGCGGGCAGGCAAAGCCACACCATAAGCGGCCGGCCAAAGCGGTGAAGAAGAACAGCGTGAGTCCTGCGGCGATCATCAGCAGCGCAAGGTAGATGAAATCCTGTGGCCAGAAAGTCATGCCTAAAATGTAGAATTTACGAGCAGGCAAATCGAACAGGACAGATTGATTGCCGTTGATGTTTACCCATGGAACTAAGTAAAAAAGCCCGAGCAGAACCCAAACGGCAATCGCCCGTAAACGTGCAAAACGCCCACTGACCTGACGTGAGTAAATCTTTGGCTCTTTACGATAGAGGGACTCCCCGGCGCCTTCCTGGCCGGGGTTGGATTCCTTGCTCACTTCCAGTCTCCAATATCCAGATCGGGGTTGTCCTCTTCCGGTGACCGGATCTCAGGGGGTGCCATGCGGCCTTTCCCGGCCGCATAACCGCTGGCCGGTCCGGTGCGGATCATGAATACGGTCAGACCACTGGCGATAAGGCTTACTGAAAAAAGAAAAAGGAAACCGAGGCTGTAAGCCAGTCGACTGCCCATCTCCCAGGGAAGCACCCAGGCATCGCTGAGTGCATCCGCATCCATTACTGCAAAAATAACAAAAGTGCCGACACAGGCTGAAAGGAAGGAAATCCAGATAACCGTGCTGATATCCCGTTTGCGGCGGCTCCAGCGTCCCGGTATTCCCTGTGTTTCGGAGCTCACGCTACGTTACCTACCGACCCCCGCGATCAGGAGTCGGACAGTCCCATGACGTAGGCTGCCAACAAACGCCGGTGATCTTCACTCAGCGTATTTCCGAACACAGGCATCTCGCCGTTGCGACCGTTACGGATCGCGTATTCGATATCTGAAGGATCGCTACTGTACAGCCAGGTATCGTCCGTCAGGTTCGGCGCACCGAGTGCAGGATTACCTTTTCCATCCATGCCGTGGCAAGCCATGCAGACCATTTCAAAACCAGCTTTACCGGCAGCGGCCAGTTCGGCGTCAGCTCTCTGGCCGGAGAGGGATTGTACGTATGCAACCACCTCGACCACACCCTCGTCACCGAGTACCGCAGCCATTGGGGGCATGGCTGCCACGCGGCCATTGTTCAGCGTGAACATGATTTGATCGTAGCTACCACCCCACTGCCAGTCGCCATCAGCCAGGTTCGGAAAACCCTTGGCGCCGCGCCCATCAGAGCCGTGGCACATAGCGCAGTTGTTGCCGAACAGCCGACCGCCAATTTCGATTGCCTCGTCATCGGCCATCAGCGCCGCAGGATCCATATCCCGGAACCGCGCGTATACGCCTTCCTGCGCACTGGTAGCCGTGGCTACTTCCGCCTCGTACTGGCCGATTTGAGTCCAGCCAAGGAAGCCTTTGAAATTACCGAGACCCGGAAAAATGGCCAAATAAATCAGTGCAAAGACAATCGTGATGTTAAACAGGTGCAGCCACCAACGCGGCAGAGGCGTATTCAGCTCCCTGATGTCCTCGTCCCATACATGACCGGTAGATTCGCCGTCTTTGGTCGACTCGTCTGCGACGCCCTTGGTCCAATGCAATAACCACCAGCAGGCCAGGATGCTGCCCACAGAGATAATTATTACCCACCAGTTCCAGAATAAATTCAGCATGGATTACTCCTTGGTCCTTTCTTTCTTGCTGTCGTTTGTTGGCACCTGGCCATCGTCTTCTTCGAGCGGTAGCATACTGGCTTCATGAAAATCTTCCTTGCGGTTCCTGCTCCAGGCCCAACCCCAGATGCCCAGGAATGCAAGGATCATCAGGATGAGTACAGCCCCTCTGATCAGGTTTGAATCAAGTAACTCGAACATCGCTTAGCGCCCGCTTCGGGCGAGTCCAAGACCCTGCAGGTAAGCAATCAGTGCTTCCATTTCGGTCTTGCCCTCAACAGCGGCGGCTGCACCGGCGACATCTTCGTCGGTGTACGGATCGCCCAACGTCCGAAGCACACCCAACTTATGTTCAACCAGAGCACCGTCGACGGTGTCTTCCAGCAGCCAGGGGTAGCCCGGCATATTGGACTCCGGCACGACGTCACGGGGATTGATCAGGTGAATGACATGCCATTCATCGCTGTATTTGCCACCTACCCTGGCCAGGTCCGGACCTGTTCGCTTGGAGCCCCACTGGAACGGACGGTCATACACAGACTCGCCGGCGACGGAGAACTTGCCGTAACGTGCGGTTTCACTGCGGAACGGGCGGATCATCTGCGAGTGACAGTTGTAGCAGCCTTCCCTGACATAGACATCACGACCGGCAAGCTGCAGCGGTGGATAAGGCTTGATGCCTTCCAACGGTGTCCTCACCTGGTCCTGAAAAATCAGAGGCAGGATTTCAACCAGACCACCGAGGCTGACAGCGATAACGATAAATACTGACATCAGAATGATGTTTTTCTCGAGTCTCTTGTGTCCCTGGCTCATGAGTGCTCTCCCCAAATGGCTGGTTCTGCAGCCTTGAATTCAGGTGCTTTGCCTGCTCCCAGGGTCTTGGCCGTATTCCAGGCCATGATGAACATTCCGGACAGGAACATGAGGCCACCCAGTAAGCGGATTGCATAATAGGGCTTGGTCGCCGCTATCGTTTCAATGAAGGTGTAAGTCAAGGTTCCATCATCATTGAAAGCGCGCCACATCAGGCCCTGCATAACTCCGGCGATCCACATTGAAGTAATGTAAAGTACGATACCGATGGTCGCGATCCAGAAGTGTGCATCCACGGCTTTGACGCTGTACATCACTTTGTTGCCCATCAATCTCGGCATCATGCTGTAGAGGGAACCGATCGTCATCATGGCGACCCAACCCAGAGCACCGGAATGTACATGGCCAATAGTCCAGTCGGTGTAGTGGCTCAATGCATTTACAGTCTTGATCGACATCATCGGGCCTTCAAAAGTCGACATGCCGTAGAAGCTGAGTGCGACAATCATGAATTTGAGTACCGGATCCGTACGCAGCTTGTGCCAGTGTCCGGAAAGTGTCATGACACCGTTGATCATTCCGCCCCAGCTTGGCGCCAGCAGGATCAATGAGAAAACCATTCCGAGTGACTGAACCCAGTCAGGTAATGCGGTGTAATGCAGGTGGTGGGGACCGGCCCACATGTAGATGGCGATCAGTGCCCAGAAATGCACGATAGACAGCCGGTAGGAGTACACCGGACCCTCGGCCTGTTTGGGCACGAAGTAGTACATCATCGCCAGGAAGCCGGCTGTCAGGAAGAACCCGACCGCGTTATGGCCGTACCACCATTGCACCATGGCATCGACTGCACCGGTATAAACCACGTACGACTTGGTCATGGTTACCGGTAACGCCAGGTTATTGACGATGTGCAGCAGTGCGATGGTGATAATGAAGGCCGCGTAGAACCAGTTGGCCACATAGATGTGACTGACCCTGCGCTTGATCACTGTGCCGAAGAAAACCACCGCATACGAGACCCAGACCGCCGTGATCAGAATATCGACCGGCCATTCGAGTTCCGCGTATTCCTTACCCTGGGTCCAGCCCATCGGCAGCGAAATAGCCGCGGCAACGATAACGAGTTGCCAGCCCCAGAAAACGAAGGACGCGAGTCCACCGGCGAAAAGCCTGACGTGGCAGGTTCGCTGGACCACGTAAAACGAGGTACCGATCAGCGCAGACCCGCCGAAGGCGAAGATCACGGCATTGGTGTGCAACGGGCGAAGCCTGCCGTACGTCAACCAGGGAATATCAAAATTTAAAACAGGGAGCCATAACTGGGCAGCGATGATCACGCCAACCAGCATGCCCACTATTCCCCAGACTACAGTCATGACGACAAACTGCCGCACCACTTTATCGTTGTAGGTCATGTCAATTTTCCAGTTGTTCAGTCACAAAAGGTAAAACGCCAAGCGCTATTCAGAACGCGGTAAAACAAACCCGGCCGAGGTGGCCGGGTTCTGGTAGATCAGGATTTTGCCACCCAGGCATTGCACCAGCCAGCGCCGCGGACCGGTCTGTTCTGGAAAATGCTGCAGGGAGCTGTTTCGTCTTCGGCCTTGCCAGCAAACAGTGCACAGTTATTGCAGAACTGTTCTGCTCCGGCATCGCCCGCCCGTTTCGGGAACTTAGTGGTATCTACCGTGCTGGCGTCGAGTACATATCCCATTGCCTGGGCCAGTGGCTCGTCTTCAGTCACTTCATCACCGGCCAGCAACTGGATGGGAATAGCGGTTAGCGCTAATGCGCCACCACCGGCCTGGACTCCAAATTTCAGAAAATTACGACGGTTAATCAGTTTGTCATTTTTCACACTTGCCTCCGGGATTCGGGAATGATCTAAGTTTCAATTAAGTATCTTGCCTGTTTTCAAGACCGTCGAGCAAATCCAGTAATCTGGACTGCGGGAACGGCTTGTCGAGAAAATCCATGGCTCCCTGCCGGATCAAATCTACAGCACTTTGCAATGACAGGTCATGTCCGGTGAAAATCACGGGTATTTCCTGTCGTGAACACTGTTCAAAAATCTCCTGGGGTGTGCAGCCCGGCAAACTGGCTTCGCTAATGACTGCAACCACGTCGCTATCTTCAAAAACCGTGGCCAGATCATGGCATTTTTCCACGCTGAGCACCCGCCAGTTTTCGCCTTCCAGCAAAACGGTCAGGGCATCACACACAGAGATGTCCGGCTCGATCAGCACCACTGTTTTTTTGTTCATTTCCGTTTTGATTTTGCGATTCCCTGGTATTTCCAGTGTCGTTTCAAACCGACCAGGCGTGTGCAAAATGCTAACGGCAACGCCAAACCATACCATCAGGGAAACTACGTAGAAAGCAAATGTTCTGGGTCAATCAGACCGACATTACTCTGCTTCCAGTGTTGCGATCATCCTCACCAGGGCCGGCAGGGAGTGAGCATCCATCTTGTCCATAACATGGGCCCGGTGGATTTCAACGGTCCGGGGACTGATCCCCAGCGATTCCGCGATACCCTTGTTCGGCAGGCCTTCAGTCAACAATCTCATGACGTCTTGTTCCCGCGGCGTGCAGGAATCGACCCGGTCCCGGAGTTCCTGTAGCTGCTGCAAATGTTGCCGGGTTGAGTGGCAGTCATCGATGGCGGCACGGACTTTTTCCAGCAACTCGCCTTCCTGGAACGGCTTGGTCAGGAAGTCGAAAGCACCCAGCTTGATGGCTGAGACTGCCAGTGGAATGTCACCGTGTCCGGTAATAAAGATGACCGGGTATGCCAGCTGTTTCTTGTTCAGAATACGGAATAATTCCAGCCCGTCGGTTCCGGGCATCCGGATGTCCAGCAACATGCAGTCAAATGAAGGCGTGGATTTATCCGCGAGAAATGCATCGGCTGATTCGTAGACTGAACTCTGCAATCCCTCAGCGAACAACAGCAGGCGCAACGATTCACGGATGGCTTCATCATCGTCGACAATGCAAATGAGGGGTTCTTGCGTCATGGGGCCTTTGTCAGTCGGGGTTCAACCTATCAGTTTGAACGGCAATGATAGCGTAAATTCACTACCGCCCTTCGCGGGCTGAGCGTACTGCAGATTACCGCCATGCGCTCCAGCGATGGTCTTGCAGATGGATAAACCGAGACCAACACCCTTGGGCTTGGTGGTAAAAAAGGATTCGAACAGACGCTCGCGGAGTGGCTCCGGGACACCTGGGCCATTGTCCCAAACTGCGACCAGCAAGTCGGAATCCTCTTTCCTTACGCGAATTTCAATGCGTCCGTCAGTCATTCCGGCCAGGGAAATGGCGTCGATGCTGTTCTTTACCAGGTTGACCATGATTTGCTGTATGTGAATCTCATCCACGTAGATGTCTTCGAGTGAATCCATTGGATAAAAAAGCAACTCTGTGTTCGATCTTTTTATTTCAAATTCAAATAGTAATAAGGTGCTTTTAATGATTTGGTTGATATCATGCCGGGCCTTGCTGACGGTACCGCTTCGAACCAGTTTGCGTAAACGCTGGACAACCTCCGCTGCTCTTCTGGACTGCTCGCCGATGCGCTCACATATCAAGTTGATGTCACCCCCAGGCTGCTCCGTTTGGCGCCCAATGATTTTGCGGCCGGCATCGGCGTAAGCAGCGATCGCAGTGAGTGGCTGGTTGATCTCGTGAGCAATGCCGGCGGTAAGCTCACCAAGGATTACAAGACGGTCAGCATGCAACAGTTGTTCTTCCAGTTTCCTGACTTGTTCCTGGGTGGCGCGTACCTCACTTAAATCCTTGATAATACCAACATAATGCTGCCTGCCAGGTTGTTTGATCTCACCGACGGACAGGAACATCGGAAAAGTATCGCCCGCTCGCTTGAGGCCGGTAACTTCTCTGCCCTGACCGATAATCGAAGCCTGACCGGTTTCAAGGTAGCGTTCCAGGTAAGCATCGTGATTGCTGCGATGAGGCTCCGGCATCAGCCGCTTGATGTTTGACCCGCGTACATCCTGTTCACTGTAGCCGAACAGCGTTTCTGCAGCGCGATTGAAGCGTTTAATCGTCCCTTTGTCGTCGATAATGATTATCGCGTCGACTGCCGCATCCATTAACGCGTCAAAGGCGTCGGCGGGAGCGACCTGATCGATTTCCGTACTCACCAGTTGGCGCCATGGGCTGCTGAGGTGGCTGATCTCATTCGCATCGCGGTCAACAGGCGTCGATAAGCGTCCGGCGGATTTTGTGATGCAAAAATAAGGTATTCCATCCGTGTGCTGCTGTGCTCATCGACCAGGGTCAGGACACTAAACCAGCGGCTTACCCAGCTGTGGATGTCTACCTTTGCGTGCCCGCCGGTACCGCGCGAGGTCTGGATGTCCGCGCTGTAATCGTAATGAATACGGACGGTTCCTGCCCGGTGGCCATTTGCTGTGTAGATGAAAGCGACCATGTACACCACTATAAGCAACACAATGAAAACCAGTTTCCAGAATATATTAGCGGGACTGATAAGAATGGCCAGCATGCCGAGGGCCAATAACACACCGCTTACGGCCGTGAACCATCGGGCCGGGCCGAATCTGAGCTCAATGGTCTCAGCGCGGTGCATGACGTATCTGCTTAAGCAAGGTGAGATATGGCTGTGCGCCAGGGAGTGAGGGATTCTGGAACCAGTCCCACAACACATCGTCTTCGGTTTGCAGAAGTGCTTCGAACTCTGGCCACCCGCCCTCTGACAGGGACTTTTGATGGTGGTCAACGAAACGCTGCAGGAGAATATCCAGCTCCTTCATGCCGCGCCGGCAAAGCCACCTTAGTTTCCTGACGCGTTCGAATTCTCCCATTCGCAAAAGAGGCTCAAATACCTCTGCGGGCCATCAGCATTTTCTTGGTTTCGGCGATGGCTTTGGCCGGGTTCAGCCCCTTGGGGCAGGTTTTCGTGCAGTTCATGATCGTATGGCAGCGATACAGTTTGAACGGGTCTTCAAGGTCATCCAGGCGCTCACCGGCTGCCTCGTCACGCGAATCCGCCAGCCAGCGGTAAGATTGCAACAGAATGGCTGGACCCAGGTAACGGTCGCCGTTCCACCAGTAACTGGGGCAGGAAGTTGAACAGCAGGCGCACAGGATGCACTCGTACAGGCCATCCAGTTTCTCGCGGTCTTCCTTGGACTGCAGCCGTTCCCGGTCAGGAGGCGTCGTGCTCTGAGTCCGGATCCATGGGCGGATCGTTGCATACTGCGCATAAAAATGTGACAGGTCAGGCACGATGTCCTTGATAACCGGAAGGTGCGGCAGTGGATTGATCTTCACATCGCCCTTGATGTCGGCAATCGGTTTTGTACAGGCCAGCGTGTTGGTACCATCGATGTTCATCGCGCAGGACCCGCAAATCCCCTCACGGCAGGAGCGCCGGAACGTTAGCGTGGGGTCGATTTCATCCTTGATCTTGATGATCGCGTCGAGAACCATCGGGCCGCAACTGTCCAGATCCACCTCGAAACTGTCGATGGTCGGATTGTTCTCGTCATCAGGACTCCAGCGATATACGCGGAATACCTTGATGTTGTTCGCGCCATTGGCCGCTTTGAAAGTTTTGCCTTTGCCAATGCGGGAATGTTTGGGTAATTGGAATTCAGCCATGTCAATAAACCCTCGCCTTCGGCGGAACGACCTCGCAGTCGTCAGTAAGCGTGTACATATGCACCGGCCGGTAGTCCAGCGTCACTTTGCCGCCATTGTCCAGCCAGGACAGGGAATGCTTGTGCCACTCAACATCATCACGATCGGGATAATCCTCACGGGCGTGTGCGCCGCGGCTTTCTTTCCGGTTTTCCGCTGAAGTCATCGTGGTCACCGCACAACCCAGCAGGTTACGCAGTTCAAGTGTCTCGACCAGGTCGGAGTTCCAGATCAATGAGCGGTCGCTGACCTTGATCTCAGCGAATGAGTCATAGACGTCATTGATCAGGCGGCAGCCTTCCTCCAGAACCTCCCCGGTTCTGAATACCGCGGCGTTGTTTTGCATGACGGACTGCATGTCGCCGCGAATTTCTGCCGTGCTCTTTGAGCCATCGGCATTTCGCAATGCATCAAAATCCGCCAGCAGTGCGTCGACCGAAGCCTGGGGCAGGTCCGGATGTCGCAGCCCGGGCTTGATGACCTCGGAACAGCGTTGTGCGACTGCACGACCAAATACGATCAGATCGAGCAAGGAGTTAGAACCCAGCCGGTTGGCGCCATGGACTGAAACGCAAGCGGCTTCGCCGATGGCAAACAATCCAGACACTACCGTATCAGGGTCACCGTCTTTCAACGTAACGACTTCACCCATGTAATTGGTAGGAATACCACCCATGTTGTAGTGCACGGTGGGCAGCACCGGTATCGGCTCGGATGTGACATCTACATCGGCAAAAATTTCGGCACTCTCGGAGATACCCGGGAGTCGCTCGTCGATCACATCAGCACCGAGGTGCTGGAGGTTCAGATGGATGTGGTCTTTATTGGGACCGACACCCCTGCCCTCGCGAATTTCTATGGTCATCGAACGGCTGACCACGTCACGGGATGCGAGGTCCTTTGCATTAGGCGCGTAACGTTCCATGAAACGCTCGCCTTCGGAGTTGGTCAGGAAACCGCCCTCGCCACGCACACCCTCGGTGATCAGGCAGCCGGCACCGTAAATTCCGGTCGGGTGGAACTGGACAAACTCCATGTCCTGTAGCGGCAAGCCAGCCCGCAACACCATGCCATTACCGTCGCCGGTGCAGGTATGGGCCGAGGTGGCGGAAAAGTAACTGCGTCCGTAGCCGCCTGTAGCCAGGATAACGGCGTGGGCGCGAAACAGGTGCAGCGTTCCGTCGGCCAGGTTCCAGGCCAGAACCCCCTTGCATGCGCCGGATTCGTCCATCAACAGGTCGATGGCGAAATACTCGATGTAGAACGTGGCATCGTGTTTAAGTGATTGCTGGTAGAGCGTATGGAGAATCGCGTGTCCGGTGCGGTCAGCGGCCGCACAGGTGCGCTGCGCGGTGCCTTCGCCGTAGTGCGTGGTCATGCCACCAAAAGGCCGCTGGTAAATACGTCCATCCTCGGTCCGGGAAAACGGCACGCCAAAGTGCTCCAGTTCGATCACCGAAGGAACGGCTTCGCGGCACATGTATTCGATTGCGTCCTGGTCTCCCAGCCAATCCGACCCCTTGATGGTGTCGTACATATGCCAGCGCCAGTCATCCTCACCCATATTGCCCAGTGCAGCAGACATGCCGCCCTGCGCTGCCACCGTGTGGCTACGCGTTGGAAAAACTTTGGTGATGCAGGCCGTAGATAAACCGGTTGCCGCGACCCCCATGGTTGCTCGCAACCCGGCGCCGCCGGCTCCGATGACAATCACATCGTATTTGTGTTCCTGCAGTGTGTAGGACTCGCTCATCTGTCAGGCTCCCAGCGCCAGTTTCAGTACATTTATAATTCCAAGCGCCATGCCGAAATAGGCACCGGCCCTGGTGATGAAAAAGAAAACAACTTCGAGCACCGGGTGATGCACATAGTCTTCGATCACGACCTGCAAACCCAGCATGGCGTGATAGAGCGTGGTGACGATCAGCATGATCAGGAACGCTGCATTTACCGGCCATGCGATGAAATCCCGGGCTGCAGCGTAGTCGGCACCAGCCAGCTTGACCATCGCGTAAAACAGCCAGCCGATGAGTACCAAAAGCAACAGGGCGGACGCTCTTTGTGCGTACCAGTGGTGCACACCTTCTTTTGCACTGCCGAGCCCGCGGGCTTTGGCCAGAGGATTGGTCATGCTCATAACAGCACCCCCAGCATAATGGCAGTAAGAACAACCGTGCCAATCAGAACCAACGTGCCAGAGGTGTAAGCACTCTTGATGTCCAGTGCCCTGCCCGTGTCCCAGACCAGGTGGCGAATACCGTTTAACATGTGAAAGCTCAGGCAGAGAACCGTTACTGCAACGGCCAGCATACCCAGCAGCCCGCCCATGCAATCAATCATGGCACCATAGGCTTCCGGCCCGCTACTGACGGCAAACAGCCACCACAGGAGCAATGGGGCGCCTATTACGCTCAGGAATACACCCGACGCGCGATGGGTGATGGACATGATCGAGGTCAGCTGTGGCTTGTAGTAAGGCCCGATCATGAACGGGGAGACAGGTCTCTGCTTTGCTTTCATGGTCTTCTCAGAGGGTCAGAACGGTATCAAGAAGACTACTGACTCATGCCGACTTATTCAAGGTGAAAAGCCCGTCAGACCCTAATACTTTTGTATACAATGCCATGCACTGATTCAGGTCAAAAAAACAGAGGCTATAAATTGAACCCTACACCGATCAATAACCTGGCTGTTGTGGGCCTTGCCGGCTCCGATACCGGGGCATTTCTACAGGCGCAATTGAGCGCAGACATTGCAGTACTGCAACCCGGTGACGCCACCTTCGCCTGTTATTGCACGCCCCGCGGCCAGGTGTTGGGCTTGTTGCTGGTCTGTCGTACAGAAGATGGCTACCGGCTGGTTGCCGCAAAAGATCTGCTCGCACCCATTGTGACGCGATTGCGGATGTTCGTGATGCGTTCCAAAGTTGAGTTGGTAATGCAAGTGGAGACCACTGTCTGCGGTGTTATCAGTCCGGAAGCTGTTGCTGGTGCATTCCGGCCACAAGGGACTGATCTGAATTACCTGCTGCTGGATCAGCAGGGCGCGCAGAACGATGGGCGGGATATCTTCTTCAAGGCCGAAGAGATCCGCAATCGCGTGGTCTGGCTGGGGCCTGGGACAAGCGAAAAATTCATCCCGCAAATGCTGGGTTTCGAACAGATCGGCGCGGTCAGTTTTTCCAAGGGATGTTACCCGGGGCAGGAAATCGTGGCCCGTGCCCGCTACCTCGGTAAGGTTAAACGGAAACCGGTTGTTGTGCAGACCGAACAAGAACTGTTGCCAGAGCCTGCGACACGGGTTGGTCTGCGTCGCGGCGATGAATGGTTGCAGGGAACTGTGATTGATTCAGCACCGGCAGAAAACGGTGGCAGTTGCCTGTTTATCATTGCACCGGGCGAGCCGGAAGAGGCAACGGTGGAAATTGAAATGGGCGAAAAACGCTATCGCTGCGCAACGACATAGCAAACCCAGCCTGGATCTGCGTCGCCGACCTCGGCCGGTTGGTAGATGCCGTCGCCTTCATTGCTTTCTTCGTCAGTGCCTTCCCAATAGACCGTTACCTCGCTGAACCCGGCCTCTACCAGCAATTCCTGGATCTCAGGTAACGTCCACAAGCGCCAGTGATAGCTGAACGCACTCGGTATTTTCGAGCCGTCCGGAAAAGAAAAGTGAATATGACAGTTCATCGAGCCATCGATGGGATTGAAGTCGGCCTGCTCCCAGGTATAGGTGAACCCCTCGCATTCACGTTCTTCTTCAATATCGCGCGGAGCGTCATACCCACCGTAGGCATCAAGGAACAAAATTCCGTCATCAACCAGGCCAGCATGAACGCTGACGAAGTAAGCGAGTAGCTCTGCGCGTGTCAGAAAAAGGTAATAGCTGAAATTCATCGCCAGCACGATGTCGGCCAGGTCCGGTTCGCAATCCAGAACATTTTCCTGCAAAAGCTGTATGCGGTTAAGTTGTTCGCTATCCAGTTGGGCGAGATTATTGAGCTGGCCCCACTCGAGCACCTCACCATCCAGGTCGACGCCCACGGCGTAATGCAGAGGGTCACGGCGGATCCATTCACAGGCGGTGTTGGCCGTTCCGCAGAAATCTTCTCGCAATAATTCGGCCGGCCGTTCACGCAACCCGGCCCAGGTTTCTATGATGAAATCGATCTCCGCCTCGGTGTCCTGAACAGATTCCTGGTAGAGATGGTGGCGGTCGGCATTGTCCGCCATGCGTTTTCTTTTCAGGCGCATGACAGTTCAGGAATGATCTTCGGGGAAGCGTCGTTTGTAATGGCTCTCGACATAATTCTCGATCAAGCCAAGAAAATCATCGGTCAGGCCTTCGCCGCGCAACGTGACATGCTTTTCACCATCGACGAAAACCGGTGCTGTGGGTGCTTCTCCGGTTCCGGGAAGACTAATGCCGATATCGGCGTGCCGACTTTCACCCGGGCCGTTTACGATGCAACCCATCACTGCGAGTGACAGGTTTTCCACGCCTTCGTACTGCAGCTTCCATTCGGGCATGCGCTTGCGGACGAATTGCTGCACGTCCTGGGCCAGTGACTGAAAATAGGTACTGGTCGTCCTGCCGCATCCCGGACAGGCGGTGACCATTGGAGTAAACGCCCGCAACCCCATGGTTTGCAGCAATTCCTGCGCGACGATAACTTCGTCAGTGCGCGGCTGGCCGGGTTCCGGGGTCAGCGAAATGCGGATGGTGTCGCCTATTCCCTGCTGCAGCAGGACTGCCATTGAGGCGGTCGAGGAGACGATGCCTTTGCTACCCATCCCCGCCTCGGTTAATCCGAGATGGAGCGGAAAATCACAACGCCCGGCCAATGCGCTATAGACACTGATCAGATCCTGTACATCACTGACCTTGCACGACAGGATAATCCGGTCATGTGCCAGCCCCAGCTTTTCTGCCTGCTCGGCGCTTTCAAGCGCTGAAAGGATCAGGGCTTCGCGCATCACTACAGAGGCGTCTTTGGGTTGGTTCAGGGCTGCGTTTTTATCCATTAACCTGGACAGCAGGCGTGCGTCCAGACTCCCCCAGTTCACGCCAATCCGAACCGGTTTGTCATGCTCGATCGCCTGTTCGATGATGGTGGCGAACTGGTTTTCGCGCTTGCGGCCGAAACCGACGTTGCCCGGGTTAATGCGGTACTTGGCCAGAATGGACGCGCATTCGGGAACCTGTTGCAGTAATTCGTGGCCGTTGTAGTGAAAGTCTCCAATCAGCGGCACATCACAGGACATCATGTCGAGCCGGCGTTGAATTTCAGGAACCGCTGCGGCCGCCTCGAGCGTGTTGACAGTGATCCGCACGAGCTCCGAACCGGCGCGGGCCAGTTCAGCAACCTGTTTTGCTGTGGATTTCGGGTCGGCTGTGTCGGTATTGGTCATCGATTGAACGACCACCGGATGATCACTGCCGACCTTGATGTTATTGATGGAAACCGTTGCGGTCTTGCGGCGGTTAGCCGCCCGGGCATTATCTGTCATTTCAGTCTTCGGTGTTGCCGCCATCCGGCGCGTGATTGCGGGCGTCACTGATCGCAGGCCAGGCCGATTGCAGGTAGGTCCACATGGACCATAGGGTCAGGGCTGCTGCCAAATACAGAAGGAGTTCGCCGATGAAGGCAATGGGAATCCAGCCCATGTTTTCGTGGTAAAGCAGGAAGCCAATGGCCGTCATCTGGAAACCGGTCTTCACCTTTCCAATCCAACTGACGCTGACCAGAGCCTGTTCACCGATTTCAGCCATCCACTCGCGCAGCGCTGAAATAGTTATTTCACGACCGATGATCACGGCCGCGGCCACGGCGAATACTGCCTCGTAGGTTTCCTGCCGCTGCACCAGTAGAACCAGGGCGGTAGACACCATGATTTTATCTGCCACGGGATCGAGGAAGGCGCCAAAGCGGGACGTTTGCCCGGTTCTTCGCGCAATATAGCCATCAGCAATGTCCGTTAGGGCAGCGGCCACAAAGATCACCACACAGGCCATATTGGACCACGGCAGAGGCAGGTAGAAAAACAGTACCAACACGGGCACGAGTGCGATACGCAGCAGGGTTAGCATGGTCGGAATGGTCAGCATCATGACTTGGTTTCGTCGCAGCAGGTTAGCATTGCCATTATCGCAGACATCGGCGGTCAATGCAGTGCCCGATAGATCTCTTCAGCAAGTATCCGGTTGATTCCCGGCACGCTGGAGAGTTCTTCCACACCGGCCTTATTAACTCCTTGCAGTCCACCGAAATGATTGAGCAGTGCCCGACGGCGGCCGGGCCCGATGCCAGGTATCTTTTCCAGGGTCGATTTGGTGGCCGCTTTCTGTCGCCGGCCACGGTGTCCGGTGATGGCAAAACGGTGTGCTTCGTCGCGAATCTGCTGGACCAGATGCGAGGCTGGAGATTCAGGGCCCGGCCGCAGGCTCCGGGTAGGTGCAGCCAGAATCCACTCTTCATACCCTGCCCTGCGAGACCGGCCCTTGGCTATGCCAATCATGGGTATGCCGGCCAGACCGTATTCTGCCAGGACCTGTTCCGCCTGCTTCAACTGCCCTTTGCCACCATCAATGATCAGCAGGTCGGGAAAGACCCCGTCTTCGGCCTGAGTACGCCCATAACGCCGGGTCAGAACCTGGTTCATCGCAGCGTAGTCGTCGCCGGGTGTGATGCCCTTCAGGTTGTAACGGCGATAACTGGATTTGACCGGACCGTTGTTATCGAATACCACGCATGAGCCGACAGTCTGGTTACCTGATGTATGAGAAATATCGAAACACTCCAGTGAGCCGGGCACTTCTTCCAGCCCCAGTATTGTTTGCAGCGCTTCAAACTGGGCGTTCATATTAGCTTTACTGGCCAGGCGCATTTGCAGTGCCTGGCGTGAATTGCGCACCGCAGACTTGAGCATCTGGCGACGGTCTCCACGGGGATGGGCCTGGATGGAAACCTTGCGCTCGGCCTGGCCGGAAAAAACCTCTGCAAGCAGCTGTTCATTGACCAGTTCATGTGAAATAACCAGGTGTGCCGGCGGCAGTCGATCCTGGTAGTACTGGCCCATGAAGGCTTCCAGGATCTCTGCGGCTTCAAAGCCTTCCGCCTGGCTGGGAAAGTAGCTGCGCTGCCCAAGGTTGCGTCCGCCACGTATCGAAACCAGCTGAACGCAGGTCTGGCCGCGTTCCTGAGCCAGTGCAATGAAATCGATATCGGTTTGCCGGCCGGAAACGAATTGCTGGGCCTGCATCTGCTTGAGCGAGCTGATCTGATCCCGAAATATAGCGGCAGCTTCAAACTCCAGCGCACCCGAGGCCTGCTCCATTCTGGAGATCATTCTGGTCAGAACGGTCTGGTTCTTGCCCTGCAGGAATAGCATCGCATCCTGGATCTGATCGGCATAATTTGCCTGGCTGACCAGTCCGACACAAGGCGCGGTACAACGACGGATCTGGTACTGCAGGCAGGGCCGGTTACGATGCGAGAAATAGCTGTCCTCACAGTTTCTGATGCGAAATAGCTTCTGAATCAGATTGATGCTCTCGCGGACCGAAGACGCGGATGGGTAAGGTCCGAAATAGCTTTTTTGCTTATCCCGCGCACCCCTGTGAAAGGCGATTTGCGGAAATTCATGTGCGGTGGTCAGAACAATCCAGGGGTAGGACTTATCATCCTTCAGAAGAACGTTATAACGGGGTTTGAGTGACTTGATCCACTCATTCTCCAGTAACAGCGCTTCTCCCTCAGTGCGGGTCAGGCTGACTTCGATCTGGTTGATCCGCGCAACCATGCGCATAATTCGTTCAACCTTGGGGCGGGCATCGAAGTAACTGGTCACCCGTTTTCGCAGGTTGCGGGCTTTGCCCACATACAGCGGCGTGCCATCCCTGTCTCTCATCAGGTAGATACCGGGACGGGTGGGCAAACGGGCAGCGAAGGCCTTACCGTCGAAACTTTGCTGCTCGTCCTTCGCCATGCTCTCAGAACTCGTCGTCAGCCATCAATTCACGCACACGGGTGAGGTCTTCAGTCGTGTCTACGCCTGCCGGAATAGACTGGCAGGCCTGTTGCATGACAATGCTACGGCCGGCTTCCAGAAATCGTAGCTGTTCCAGTCTCTCAATACGTTCCAGCGGGCTGGGCTGCATTGCGGAAAATGCACGCAGCGCGCCTGCGCGATAAGCGTACAAGCCTATGTGGCGGTTCCAGACCAGCCCTGCCTTCATTGCCGCGCTGATATCAGTGCTGCGCGGATAAGGAATGACCGATCTGCTGAAATACAACGCCTGGCCGTTGTCTCCGACCACGACCTTGACTACGTTGGGGTCTTCTACGTCACCGGCCAATTCGATTGGCCAGAACAAACTGGCGACGTCTGCATCCTCGTTCTGCTGCAGGATAGCAGCGGCCTGGTCAAGACAGACCGGTGGCATGAGTGGTTCATCGCCCTGCAGGTTAACCACGACAGCATCGTTGAGCCAGCCTTTGATATTTACACATTCGGCAAGGCGGTCACTGCCGCTGGTATGGGCGGGTGAGGTCAAGACAGCGTCGCCGCCAAACGCCTTGACTGCTTCGGCTATTTCCTGGGAATCGGTTGCGACCACGACAGAGGTTGCCGAAGACTGCTGCGCCTTGCCATAGACATGCTCGATCATTGTGCGACCCGCGATTCGAAGAAGCGGTTTGCCCGGTAAGCGTTCAGAAGCCATGCGGGCTGGAATGACAATATGGTAGCCGCTGTTCATGAAGCATCATCTGCTGTGTTTGGCCCCAGGGAAACCTGCCTGAGAATGTTCTGTTCCCACGTTGATGGCAGTACCGCATCAACGGACAGGACCCAGGCATTTTTCAGTTCAAGGGTTTTGCACTTCACTGCATCTTTCTCCGTCATCAGGATGGGAAGCGACGTATCCATCACATCGAAGTCAGAGCGCTGGAAATTATGGTGGTCCGGAAACCTGTGCTCCTTTACGGTAAGGCGCGCAGCCCGCAACAAGTCAAAAAAACGCGTGGGGTTACCAATTCCAGCCACCGCGTTGGCCTTACAACCCGCGAACTGGGCGAGCCGCCAGGTTTGTCCGCTTTCCATCGAACGTAGCAATCCGGGTGCCAGCGTCATAGGGGTGGTCTCCAGCGCGTCTGGCACAAGGGTGGACTCACCGTTGACCACAATATGATCAAAATCAGCCAGGCGGCTAAGCGGTTCCCTGAGTGGCCCTGCCGGAAGCAGCAGGCCATTGCCGAATCCCCGGCTACCATCGATGACACAAATCTCAAGATGCCGGGGCAGCCGATAATGCTGCAGGCCATCATCCGAAATAATCACGTTGATCTCTTTTTTGATCAACTTTCTCGCCGCCTCGCAACGGTCAGCGGCAACCAATACAGGGACACCCGTACGTTGCGCGATCAGCAAAGGCTCATCACCCACAAGACCCGGGTCAGACGCCGTGCTGACCAGGCGCAGCTTTGTTTCCTTGCTGCCATAGCCGCGGCTGATAACCCCCGGCCTGAATCCCGCCTGCTGTAGAAGCTGGCAAAGCCGGATAACCAGCGGCGTTTTACCACTGCCACCCACCGTGATGTTGCCCACGACTATGATGAACACCGACTCCAGGTCAGTGGGTTGATGGCGAATTTTCCACCAGCGGTCAATCCGGTTGCCCAGCTTGTAAATGGGAACGAGCATGCGCAGATGCCACGGCGCACGCTGTCCGCCATACCAGGTGTCGTTCAGTTTGTTCTCGATATCGGAGCGCATCAGTCTTCTTTGAACTGGATCTGGTAAAGCCGGGCGTAAGCCCCGTTCCTGGCAAGTAATTCGGTATGGGTGCCTGATTCCACCACCCTGCCCTGTTCCAGGACGACGACCTGGTCAGCGTTTTCAATGGTTGACAGGCGATGGGCAATAATCAAGGTTGTACGGTCCTTCATTACTTCGGTTAGTGCTTGCTGGATGGCCCGCTCTGACTCGCTGTCGAGAGCCGAAGTGGCTTCATCCAGAATCAGGATGGGCGCGTCTTTAAGCAGTGCCCGGGCGATGGCCAGCCGCTGTCGTTGCCCACCGGACAACAAAGCGCCGTTTTCCCCAATCAGGGTTTCCATGCCCTGCGGCAACTGTTCGATAAAGCCCTTCGCGTATGCAAGCGTGGCTGCCCTTTCAATCGCCTCGACCGGGCTGCCTGCCAGCGCGCCGTAGGCGATGTTGCCGGCAATGGTGTCGTTGAACAGCACGACGTGCTGACTGACCAGGGAAATATGACTGCGCAGGTTGTCCAGCGTGTAATCGGAAAGCTCGTGTCCATCCAGCAGAATATGGCCTTCGTAATTCGTGTAGAAGCGGGGGATGAGACCTGCCAGCGTGGTCTTACCGCTACCCGAATGTCCGACCAGTGCGGTGACGCTGCCAGCCGGCACGGTGAAGCTGACGTCATCGAGAACAGGTCTCTCGCTGGACTCATAGTGAAAACTGACCTGTTGGAATTCGAGTAAGCCGGCTACCCGGTCTACGGTGAAACTGCCACCGTCGATTTCCGAGTCGGTATCCAGCACCTGGAAGATACTGTCTGCCGCTGCAATGCCTTTTTGTATCCTTGACTGTACGCCTGTCAGTCGTTTCAGGGGTGGGATAGAAGCGAGCATCGCTGTAAAAATCGTGGTAAAGGTACCAGCCGATATGCTTTCCAGCAACTGTGGCCGGGTTGCAATGATCATCAGCAAAACGAGGGCCAGGCTGGCTGCAAACTGAACCAGAGAAGAACTGAACAGGTGGGTCGCGCGCATCCGCATATGCAGCAGTCGGGTCTTTTCATTGACATCACCGAAGCGGGCGTTCTCCGCCTTCTGACCCTGGAATACCTTTATTACCTGCTGGCCGACAACCGCTTCCTCGGTCACGTGTGAAACGCTGCCCATCATGTCCTGGATGCCATGGCTGATTTTTCGGAAACGGCGGCTGATAACGGTGATCAGTAAACCAATGATCGGTATCAGAACCAGCATCACCAATGTGAGCCTTGCGTTGGTGGTCAGCATTACGCCCAGGAAGAACACCACCAGCAATATGTCACGTATGGCAGTCACGACGGAACTGGTGGCCGCATTGGCGACCTGCTCGCTGTTGTAGGCCAGCTTGGAAATCAAATGTCCGGAGCTGAAGGTGTCAAAAAAGGTCGCCGGGAGCGAGACATACTTGGCGAACAACTCCTCACGCAGGTCTGCGATGACCCTTCGCCCGACCCACTCCATGGCGTATTCGCCGAAGAAACTCCCGGCCATACGTGTCATGGCAATCAGGAATACAACCCCGGCCAGGTAAACGCCGAATTTGGAGTCCTTGCCGACGAAAACCTCGTCGATCAACGGCTGCATACCCTTGATGAACACGGCCTGCATGCTCGCATCAATACTGACGCCCAAGATACCAAGCAGGAACATCCAGATGTAGCGCCGGGTGTAAGACCAGAGTCGTTTGTAGACGACCATCGGTTCGCTGGGCACAGTGGTCATTCAGCTGGCTCGGCAGATCGGTCCGTGGCGATGGATAGATTGGTGAATCCAAGTTGGGCCGCAACATCCATTGCAGTCACTACATGGTGATGAGGTGTCTCGCGGTCTGCCCTGAGGATCAATGGGACACTGCGGTTGTCACCGGCCTGTTCCTGGATCGCTGCACGCAAGGTGCGCGCATCACTGTCAAGCAGCCTCTGGTCATTCAGAAACATGCGCCCTTCATCGTCGATCACCAGTTCAAGTGAATCAGGGACGTCGGTCTGGTCCTCGACCTCGCTGGCCTCCGGCAGGTCGACCTTCAGCAGGGCCTGACGCTCGAACGTGGTACTGACCATGAAAAAAATCAGCAACAGGAAAACCACATCAATCAGCGAGGTGAGATCGACCGTGGGCTCCTCCTTGGTATGGTTCTGGAGCTTCAAGCACTAACCCCCGGGAACGCCCGACCGCAATTGGGCCACATTGCCACGGTCAATGGCCTCGATCAGCGTGATGGCCTGTTCTTCCATCGAGACCACGTAGCTTTCCACCTTGCCCTTGAAATAGCGGTAAAAGAAAAAGCTCGGGATCGCCACGGAGAGCCCGGCGGCAGTTGTGATCAATGCCTGCGAAATGCCCCCGGCCAGGTTGTTGGCATTACCTACACCATGGGTCAGGATGGCGGAAAACACTTCGATCATGCCAATGACCGTGCCCAGAAGACCGAGCAAGGGAGAAATGCCGGCGATGGTGCCCAGCGTGTTCAGGAACCGTTCCAACTGGTGAACTACGTGTCTGCCGGTGTCCTCCACGGCCTCTTTAATCAGCGTGCGGGAGCGATGGCGGTTAACCAGGGCTGCTGCAAGGACACGTCCCAGCGCAGAGCCGGACCGCAACTGATCGATATGCCGTCGGTCAAGTTCGTGCTGCGAGGCCCATTTTTCAACTTGCTCACCCAGGCCATCGGGCACGACGTTGCTGCGCCGTAAGGCCCAGGATCGCTCGGCGATAATGGTCAGGGTGAGGATGGAGCACAATATGATCGGGGCCATCAGCCAGCCACCAGCGAGAATAATTTCAAGCACGTTTCATCACTCCATTGATTACATCATGGTGAATATAGGCAGCCCAAATGATACATGGCGTTGTATGAACTCGCTACGGGCAATTCACATCGGCCGGCCAGCGCCAGATCCGATCACGCTGCCTGCGGGCGCTACTGGCCTGCAGAGAACCATCAGGATACAGCGCCAGGCGAAGCGCTCCGCAAGCTCCAGTGGCCCAGAATCGTGTTCCTTGTGAGCGGTATCGGTGGCTGATTTCATCACGCGGGAAACCAAAACGATTTCCCAGGCCAGCCGTGGCAATGGCAACTTCCGGCTGGAGCTGATTTATAAAGGCAATGCTGGATGAAGAGGTGCTGCCATGATGCGGTACCAGGACTACCCGATGGGTTGGCAGGCCATTCAGAATCAGTCTGTTTTCAACCCGGCTCGAGATATCACCGCTGAGCAAAACCCGGCTTCTGCCTATTCCAGCGCTAATGACGCAAGAACTGTCATTACCCAGGTAGGGCAGCCCGCCTGACGGATGCAATGTCTGGAACTCAGTTTTTGGCCAGTCCCAGTTCAGGGATGTGCGGCAACCCGGAGAAAACTCGTCCTCCCCTCCCAGGTTCGTGAAATAGTCCGCATTCGGGTAGCGCTTGAGTAGCGATGCCAACCCGCCGGCATGATCCAGGTCGCCATGGCTGATCACCACCTGTTGCGGAGCATTTTTTCCATGCCTTGCCAGGGCCGGAGCAATGACCCTGGCTACAAGATCCCGGCCGTTGCCATCGCCAGGCCCGGAGTCATAGAGCAGCGAATGTCCATCTGAGCTTAGCACCACCGCCGTGCCCTGCCCCACATCCAGCACTTCCATTTCCATTACGCCGTTGGATGTGCGTGGAGCTGGTGGAAAGAACAAGGGACAAACCAGGAAAACCCCTATCCACCGGGTTGTAACGCCACGTGGCAGTAACAGTACACACGCTCCTATAAATGCCAAAGCAGCCTGCGCCATGGTTGGTGGCGGTAAGGCAGATAGTTGCCCCTGGGCATGATCGAGAATCTCCAGGAACTGAAAAAGCACGGCAGAGGCCAGCCCGGCCCCGGACCAGAGCAGTCCGGCGAGTGAGTCCGAAAAGGGCAATGCGGCCAGACCTGACAACACGAGAGGTATAACCAACAGGCTCACCCATGGAATCGCCACCAGGTTGGCCATGAAGCCGGACGGGCTAAAGGAATAAAACCATGCGGCACTGACCGGCAGTAGCACCAGGATAACGGCGGTTTGAGCCATCAAGAGGGTCTTCATCACACCAGCCTGGCCGGTGCGCGGCACGAACATCAGTAACAAAGCCGCAACTGCGAGAAATGAGAACCAGGCGCCGGCGCCCAGCGGGGCAAAGGGGTCAAGTAAAAGAACGACGGCCAGGCTCAACAACCAGGCGCGAACCGGGTGTATGGCCCGACGCATCATCACCGCCAAAAGTGCTGCAGTCAGCATCAAGACGGATCGAACCGTTGGAGTACCGAACCCCGCCAGGGCGGAATAAACACCCGCTGTGAACAATCCGCCGGAAACAGTAACCATCAGGGTCAGTGCACCCATTGATGAAACCGGCAAAAACAAAAGAGCCAGGCGACTGACCCACATGCCACTGGTTGCAGCAAGGCCAATGTGTAGTCCGGAAATGGCCAGCAAGTGCGAGGTTCCCGTCGCTGAGAGCAGACGACGGTCGTTAGACTGCAGGCCGGATGTGTCGGCCGTTGCCAGGGCCTGGATGACGCCACGCTGCCTTTCGTCAGTCACCTGAAGTGAGATGTGTCGCAGCACCTTTTCACGCATAGAGTTGGCGACAAATCGGAAGGGGTCGGGTTCTGCAATGCGATGACCGGTACGGACACTCGCCAGGCCGCCAATTCCCTGGGTAAACAACCAGCGCTCCTTGTCTGCACCCTGAAAGTTCACCCTGCCCCAGGGCTGCTTGAGCTTGAGATCCAGTTGCCAGAATTCGCCAACGTGCAGTTGCGGTCGATCTCTGTACCAATGCACCAACAAGGTCCGGGGAAGTTCATTTTCTTGAGCGGTTGGTTCCGGCTCAAAAAGAAATCGCACCACGTCACCATAATCCGCCGGAATTGAAGCGACCGTTCCTGCAACCGTTAGCACCTCGCTGGAAAGTGAGGGGTCCAGACGGTCATTCAGATGGAAGTGAAAGTTATAAAGGCTCCAGCAGCAGGCGAGCACCATCAGCGCTGCCCATCGAAGCGGAGTGAACAAGAGTCCAATGACAGCGAAAGCTGTCAGAAAATAAACCAGTCCGGGTGGTGGCAGGGAAACGAAACAATGGGCAGCGAATACTCCGGCCACCAGGCTTGCCGGCCAGAGCCAGCTGCCCCTCTGAGGGCACCCTATTCCAGTTCTTGCAAACACCCCATTCGCAATTCAAGCTGGCGATCCATTCGTGCCGCAAGGCTGGTGTCATGGGTGACCAAAAGCAAGCTCGTGCGGAGTTCCTGGTTTAGCTCCAGCATCAAACCGTAGACATGGTTGGCCGTACGCTCATCCAGATTCCCGGTGGGTTCATCACCCAGCACGACCTGCGGGTTGCCAACCAGCGCACGGGCAACAGCGGCCCGCTGCCGTTCACCACCGGAAAGCTCGCCCGGTTTGTGGGTGACCCGTTCTGACAGCCCAACCCGGTCGAGTATGTCAGCCGCCCGCTGACGTGCCACCTCGGTTGGCTCACCCCGGATCAACAAAGGCATCGCCACGTTTTCAAGTGCTGTGAACTCAGGCAGCAAGTGGTGGAACTGGTACACGAACCCCATCATGTGGTTGCGGACGGTGCTGCGACGGGCAGCCTTTAGTCCCCACATGGAAGAACCGTCGATCAGAACCTCGCCTTCATCCGGCCTGTCGAGGCCACCCAGGATGTGCAACAGGGTGCTTTTGCCAGAACCGGATGCGCCAACGATCGCCAGGGATTCGCCTGCAGCCAGAGTCAAATCGACGCCATCGAGTACGCGTACTTCTCGCGGGCCCTGGTGAAATGTCTTGTGGATGTTGCGGGCTTCGAGGACGATTTCGCTATTCATAGCTCAGAGCCTCGGCAGGGTGCGTTTTGGCAGCCCGCCAGGAAGGATAAATGGTCGACAGCAGCGACATGCACAGTGACATCAGTGCGAACTTCAATACGTCGGAAGTTCGCAGATCGGAAGGAAGTTCGGTGATGTAATAAATGTCCGAGGGGAATAGAGCAAAGCCGAACAACTGCTCAAGGTAAGGCACGACCGAACCGATGTTCATTGCCAGCAGAATGCCTCCGCCCACGCCAAGAAATGTTCCGATGATGCCGATCACACAGCCCTGGATGACAAAAATGCGCATTACCGTCCCCGGTCGGGCGCCCATGGTTTTGAGGATGGCGATATCCGCCTGTTTGTCCGTGACCACCATGACCAGCATGGAAATAATGTTGAATGCAGCGACCGCGATAATCAGCGAGAGAATCACCCACATCACGGTTTTCTCTGTGCGCACCGCCTGGAACAGGTTGCCGCGCTCCTGGGTCCAGTCGCGGACAGTGTAATGACCTTCCATCGTTGCCGAAATATCCCGGGCCACAAGCCAGGCACGGTACATGTCCTTCAGGTGCAGTCTTACACCACCGATCGTTCCGGGCGGCATTCTCAACAGGCGGGCCGCATCTTCAATATGAACCATCGCCAACGTAGAGTCATTCTCAAACTCGCCAAATTCAAAAGCACCGACGACGGTGAATCGGCGCATCAGCGGGCTGGCGCCAACGGGGGTCGCTTTGAGACGGGGGGCGATCACTGTCACGCGATCACCCGGACCGACCCGCAAACGCGAAGCCAGTCCGATCCCCAGGATGATGCCGTATTCACCGGATTTCAGATCGGATAATTCCCCGGCAAGCATTTTTTGATCAACTTCAGAAACGCGTGACTCGAACTCCGGATTAACGCCACGGATAAAAGCACCGGATGACTCGACACCCTGCAGCCAGACACCTTCCTCTATATACGGTGCAGCACCGTCCACTTCCGGATGCTCCTCAACCTTTTTAATGACTTTTCGCCATTCCATCTGTGAACCGTCTGCAGGCTGAATGGTCGCATGAGCGATGGCCCCCAGAATGCGCGCGCGCAGTTCCTTCTCAAAGCCGTTCATCACTGAAATAACCGTGATTAATGTTGTCACACCCAGCGCGATTCCCAACATCGATGTCAGGGAAATAAAGGAGATGAAGTGATTACGCCTCTTGGCGCGCACGTAGCGCAGTCCAATAAAGGCTTCCAGTGGCTTGTACATCGGGCGAATTAGATCACAGCAGGCCGGCGTTCACCAGCGTCTGACGGAGGAGTCCATGTAGGAAATTGACTGGGAAAACTCAAAAAAATCATCTCTAAACTATTCCAGTTCATCCAGAACTTTACGCAGATCAGCAGGAAGCGGCGCATCGAAGGAAAGGATTTCGCCTGATGGCGCTTCCAGTTCAAGCCTGTGCGCATGCAGAAACACTCTTTTCAGGCCACGTCGCTTCCACATTTTGTTTACTTTGTTGTTCCCGTAGCGGTCATCTCCTGCCAGCGGCTGGCCCAGGTGTTTTGCATGCGCCCTGATTTGATGAGTCCGCCCGGTAAAAAGTTCCACCTCAGAATAACTGCAATCCTGGTAGGCCTGCAGCAAGTGGAATCGGGAAGTCGATGGTTTCCCCTCATCGGATACCTCCATCACACGCTGGCCGCCTGATTGCACTTTTCTCAACGGGGCATCGACATTGATCACTGCTTCGGGCATCAGGCCATTCATCAGGCACAGGTAACGTTTATCGACCCGGCCGTCACGAAATAACCCCGACAGGTGCTGCAGGGCAGGCCCGTTGCGTGCCAGCACCAGGCAGCCGCTGGTTTCGCGGTCCAGACGATGCACCAGCTCAAAGAACTCCTCCGGCCGGGTTTGCCGGACGGCATCAATCACACCCCAGGGCAGTCCGCTTCCGGCATGTACAGCCATGCCGGACGGCTTGTTGATGACCAGCAGATCAGGATCTTCGTGAATGATGGCATCAGCAAGCTGTTGGCGCACACGGTCGGAAACCACAAACTCTCCCGCCTCACGCGTTTTCGCCGGAGGAACCCGCACCTCGTCGCCTTCTTCCAGGCGGGTAGAGGCTTTGCAGCGGCCGCTGTTAATACGCACCTGGCCGGTTCGGATCATGCGGTAGACCGCTGATTTCGGTACACCCTTAAGCCGGGAGGCAAGAAAATTATCCAGTCGTTGTCCGGCCCGGTCGCTGTCTACTCTCACCAGGTAGGCGCCGGAAGTTTTGTTAGAAACTGACATCATCCTTTAACTCATTGATAGAGCGCAAAAACACTGCTATATTACAGCGCACCGGAGTTCCGCACGCTGGTTGAATTTCACCATCATATCGATCAAATCACCAGCCGACGATTTAATTCGCAACATCGTGCAGATTATCTTCACGAAAGAAAACTATATATCGAATTTAATTCGTCCGAATCGTACCAAGAGAAACCGGAACCCGGAAAATAGAATTATCGCAGCAGCCATGGAGGCTGTCGCTGAGTACCGGCGGGAACATACAGCCGGCGACAAAATACAATTTGGCAAGCCTGGCCACGCCGCATACGAGCGGGCCGACAGTACGCATCGCGTAACAGCGGGGTCTTAACCTCGCCTGCCTTGCGTGTTCAGGTCAGGATGCCTGAGGAATATAAAATGAAAAGAATGCTGATCAACGCGACTCAGCCAGAAGAGTTGCGTGTGGCCGTTGCAGATGGCCAAGTGCTAGTCGATCTGGACATCGAGGTTCCGTCCCAGGAACAAAAGAAATCAAACGTTTACAAGGGCCGCATTACCCGGGTTGAGCCATCACTTGAGGCTTGTTTCGTGGACTTTGGCTCAGAACGGCACGGGTTTCTCCCCTTCAAGGAAATTTGCCTGGATAGTTATCAACCCTCCGCGCGAAAAAAGGAAGGAAAGATCGTCATTCGCGATGCCGTGCGTGAAGGCCAGGAACTGATTGTCCAGGTCGAGAAAGAAGAGCGCGGTAACAAGGGCGCAGCCCTGACCACCTACATTTCACTGGCCGGGCGCTACCTGGTGCTGATGCCGACAAACCCCAAGGCCGGCGGTGTTTCGCGCCGAATCAGTGGTGAAGACCGCCAGGACTTGCGCGAGCAACTGCAACAGGTCATTGCTCCGGATAACGTTGGAATCATCGTTCGTACAGCCGGCGTCGGCCGTGAAGCCGAAGAGTTGCAGTGGGATCTTGACTACCTGTTACAGGTCTGGACCGCCATCGAGAAAGCTGCGGTAGAGACCAAAGCACCGTTCCTGATATACCAGGAAAGCAACCTGTTCATCCGTGCTTTACGCGACCATTTGCGCAACGATATTGGCGAAATACTGATTGATAATGACAAGGTTTTTGCAGATGCACAGGAATTTGTGCAACAGGTAATGCCTCACAATGCCCGCAAACTGAAACTGTATACAGACGACGTCCCGCTGTTCAACCGTTACCAGATAGAAAGCCAGATCGAATCGGCGTTCGCCCGAACCGTTCATCTGCCATCCGGTGGATCCGTTGTCATTGACCACACTGAAGCCCTGCTCTCCATCGATATCAACTCCGCCCGGGCGACCAAGGGTACGGATATCGAGGACACGGCTTACAAGACCAACCTTGAGTCAGCTGATGAAATAGCCCGCCAGTTACGATTACGTGACCTTGGTGGTCTGATTGTTATCGATTTCATCGATATGATGGATCGTAAACACCAGCGAAATGTTGAAGAACGGTTGCGCCACGCCTTGCAAATTGACAAGGCCCGGGTCCAGACCGGTCGGATCTCACGTTTCGGCCTGCTCGAAATGTCACGTCAGCGCCTGCGTCCTTCGCTGGGAGAATCCAGCCAGGAAACCTGCCCGCGTTGCGAGGGTCATGGAACGATCCGCAGTACAGAATCCCTGGCATTGTCGATACTGAGACTGGTGGAAGAGGAGTCGATGAAAGAGTTCACCGGACAGATACTGGTGCAGGCACCTACCACCGTTGCCAACTTTCTGCTCAATGAAAAACGCCAGGCGTTGACCGAGATCGAAGCCCGGCATTCTTTACCGATTTTGGTTATCGCCAACGAACACATGGAGCGGCCTAAATTCGAAATCCATCGGGTCCGTAAATCAGAAGTAACGGACGAGGCCAGTTACGCTCGAGTCGACCAGCCGAATACCGAGTTGGTCCACAATGCAGAGACCCAGGCTTCTTCCGCCGCCAGTCTGCCTGTACCGGCCGTGTCTGGCGTTATGCACGGACGCCCTGCCCCGGACCGCCCCGAACCGGCAACCGTGGAAAAACCGAAACAGGGTTTCTTCGGTCAGATGTTCACTAAACTCTTTACAGCGGGTGAGTCGGAAGAGAAGGAAGAAAAGAAGAGCACACAAGGACGCCCTGCCGCTAAGAAGGCACCCCGGAAAAAGGCAACAAGACGCGGTGGTCAACAGCAACGTTCCAGTTCTGATAACCAGGGCGGAGATTCCCGGTCTCGTAACTCTCGTCGAGGCGGGAAGAAAAAGACCAGCCAGTCCCGGGATGGCAACAGGCAAACAAAGAAAACACCTCGTAAGAGATCACCCCGGAAGAAAACCCCACGCAGTCGCGGTGAACAGGGAAACAATCCGCAGACCACAAATGATCAGACTGCGAATGATCAGACTGCACAGAATCCAGGCAATGAAGCTCAGCCAACACAAGGTGAGCAGTCGGCTAGAAAACCTCGTCGCAGACGTTCGCCCTACCAAACGGCAGGTGTGAAAGGACGCGACGGGCGGCAGGCTGAGGCTACCGAAACCAAAACCTCGGACAACGCCCCGACAGAGAAAGCCCCAGCAGAGAAGGCCCCTGTAGAGAAAGCTCTGGTCGAAAAGCCCAGTCAGCCTTTGGTTGAAAAGCAGGACCAACCGCTGGTCGAGCAGTCTGTAAAAACAGTAGCACCTGCAGCTGAGAAACCGGCA
>CAYUBS010000017.1:0-32538 GCA_964443145.1 uncultured Wenzhouxiangellaceae bacterium
GGTTTCGAAAATGGTTTCAGTCTCGAAGTACTACCCCAGGATGCTGACCCGCTCGATGTTCGCTACAACGTCATCCAGTGGGTACACCGTTCAACCCGGGGCTGGTCCTACGGCGGCAGCGTAAGCGATCCACGCACCGGCGAGATTATTAAGGGTCACGTTAGCCTGGGTTCATTGCGGGTACGTCAGGATCAGCTCATCGCAGAAGCACTGACCGCACCTTTCACTTCTCCGGGGGAACAATCATCTGCAGCCCGTGACATGGCGCTGGCGCGCCTGCGCCAGCTTTCTGCTCACGAGGTTGGACATACACTTGGGATAGACCACAATTTTGCAGCATCCTCTTCCGGCGATGCATCGGTCATGGATTACCCGCATCCCAACCTCTACCTGGATAAAACCGGACGTGTTCGCCTGGATCGCGCCTACCGCAAGGGCATCAGCCCATGGGACAAACTGACCGTACAATATGGATACAGCCGTTTTGCGCCCGGCCAGGAAGCTGCCGGACTGGCCGCCATTCTGGACCAGGCCCCGATCCGGAGAATTGCATATCTCAACGACCGCGACGCCCGCCTGCCCGGCAGCGCCCACCCCGGCGCCCATCTTTGGGATAACGGCGAGGATGTGCTGCAAAGGCTGGATGAGCTACTCGCGATCAGGCAAAGCGGCCTGGAGAATTTCTCTTCGGCAGTCATCCCGGACGGCACGCCATTGTTCGAAATGGAACGACGGCTGGTGCCGGTCTATCTGCTCCACCGCTACCAGCTGGAAGCAACGGCCAAGCTTTTGGGCGGCCTGTACTACGGCTATGACCTGAAGGATGGTGAACCCACCCGGCTGGAACCGGTCAACGCCGATACCCAGCAACGGGCTCTGAGCTCACTGACAGGCTTGCTACAACCCCGGCGCCTGGCCCTGCCGGACAACCTCAGGTACCTGCTGCCACCGCCGATAAATGGCTACAGCAGGGACCGGGAATTTTTCAAAGGACAGACCGGGCTGACGTTTGACCACCTGTCACCCGCTCGTGCCGGAGCCGACCTGGTGATTGAGGAGTTGTTGCAACCACAGCGGCTGGCCAGGCTGGCCGAACAACAGGCCCTCAACCCAAAGCTGCCAGGTCCCGAAACAGTATTTGACTCATTACTAGAGGTCAGCTGGCGTGCCGACAGGTCGAAAGATGGTTACCTTGCTGCGATACAGGCCGAGGTGGAATGGCGAGTCCTGCGCGGCCTGATGGCCCTGTCCGCTGATAACTCTGCAGGCGACATCACCCGCTCGGGTGCGACTGCAACACTGATCTCGTTAGCGGACGACCTGTTATCAAAATCTCGCAAAGGCAATCAGAATGCCGCTGCGGCGCGCCACGAGATATTGAAATTCCTCGAGCGTCAGCCGGTCAGCGAAGATGATCCGGCGAGCCAGGTGCCCCCCGGCTCGCCGATCGGTTAAACCTTCTGTACTTCCCTGCCCGCCTCAGAGCAGGTCTTCTACCGCAACCCGTTCTTCCCTTAACTCGGCTTCAGTAGCATCCATGCGCTCGCGGCTGAACTCATCAATTTCCAGACCCTGGACGATTCGGTAATCGCCGTTTTCGCAGACGCACGGGAAAGAATAGATGATGCCTGGCTCGATACCGTAACTGCCGTCAGCAGGAACGGCCATGGATACCCAGTCTCCCTCAGGTGTACCCAGTGCCCAGCTCCTGATGTGGTCTATGGCAGATGAAGCGGCGGAAGCTGCACTGGAAGCGCCACGGGCCTTAATGATTGCTGCACCGCGCTGCTGGACGTCAGGAATGAATGTCTCACGGTACCAGCCCTGGTCGATGTCGCCGGCAACGCCTGCGCCACCCGCTTCGGTGAAACGAATATCGGGAAACTGAGTGGCGGAATGATTCCCCCAGATCACCATCCGGGAGATATTGGCGTGATGTGTTCCAATCTTATCCGACAGCTGTGCCAATGCACGGTTGTGATCCAGCCGGGTCATGGCTGTGAAATTGCGCGGGTTCAGGTCCGGTGCCGCTGCTCGAGCAATCAGTGAATTGGTATTGGCCGGGTTGCCAACAACAAGGACTTTGATATCCCGGCTTGCTACCTTGTTCATGGCTGCACCCTGAGGGCCAAAAATTTTACCGTTTGCCGAAAGCAGGTCACCTCGTTCCATACCCGGACCACGCGGACGCGCCCCAACCAGGAGTGCGTAATCCGTATCCTGAAACGCTGTTTCCACATCATCGGTCACGACGATATCCATCAGCAAGGGGAATGCTGCGTCCTTCAGTTCCATCGCGACGCCTTCCAGTGCACCCAGTGCAGGGGTGATTTCCAGTAGTTGCAGGATCACCGGCTGATCGGGGCCGAGCATGTCGCCGGCTGCAATTCTGAAACAAAGTTGGTAGCCTATCTGGCCTGCAGCGCCGGTAATGGCGACTCTAACTGGATGATTCATTTGTAACTCCTTCGGATGTGTCGAATGGTTGAGCATGGTATTTCAGGTCTGCTAACAGACCTGCAAAATATGTGTACCATTGTAGCCGATAATAGGTGCAAACTGAGCGTTTCAATCGTTAATGATCTGTTTTTCTGAGCGTAATAATGGAGGCGCTTTACCGATGCGATTTATACTGATTTTCCTAGCTGCTTGGAGCATTAATACGATGGCTGCTGACCGTGTCACAGGCAAGGCATTCGCTACCCGATCGGACGTCATGGCGCCCAGCGCAATGGCCGCTACCAGCCACCCACTGGCCACGCAAATCGCATTGGAGACCATGCGCAAGGGCGGCAATGCCATTGACGCCGCCATAGCGGCCAACGCGGCCCTGGGCTTAATGGAGCCCACCGGCAACGGCATAGGCGGCGATCTGTTTGCGATCGTTTGGGACGCGAAGACACAATCGCTGTATGGGCTTAATGGTTCCGGGCGGTCACCGCTCTCACTGAGCCGTGAGTGGTTTGAAGAAAACGGCATCGATAAGGTTCCACCTTATGGCCCCCTGCCCGTTTCCGTGCCCGGCACGGTCGACGGCTGGTTTGAGCTGCATGGGCGCTTTGGCAAGCTGCCGATGATTGAAATTTTGCAGCCCGCCATAGACTATGCCCGCAACGGACACCCGGTGCATGCGACCGTTCAGTTCTACTGGGATATTTCCGTAGGGCGTCTTTCGAAATACCCCGGCTTCGTAGAGCAGATGACGATTGACGGCCGGGCTCCAAAAGTGGGCGAGCTGTGGAAGAACCCCAACCTGGCCAACACCCTGGAGCGCATCGCAAAAGAAGGACGCGACGTGTTCTACAAGGGCGATATCGCACGCACTATCGGCGATTACATGCAGGCCAATGGCGGATTTCTCAGCTATGAAGATATGGCCGCCCACCACAGCGACTGGATCGAGCCCGTTTCAGTCAACTACCGCGGCTACGACGTCTGGGAACTACCGCCCAACGGCCAGGGCATCGCCGCATTGCAAATTCTCAACATTCTCGAACTTCATGACGTCGCCGGAATGGGCTTTGGTTCAACCGACTATATGCACCTGTTTCTCGAGGCCAAGAAGCTCGCGTTCGAAGACCGCGCGCGTTTTTACGCCGACCCGGCATACATGGACGTATCCGTGGAGAAGCTACTTTCGAAGGACTATGCAACTGATCGCAATGCGCTGATCGATATGAGCAAAGCTGCCCGCGAGCTTCCTCACGGAGACCCGGAAATCCTCAGGGACGGCGATACCATTTACCTGACCACGGCCGATGCGCAAGGCAATATGGTCTCCCTGATCCAAAGTAATTATCGCGGCATGGGTTCAGGGATGACACCGCCGGGTCTCGGCTTCATCCTGCAGGACCGCGGCGAACTGTTTGACTTGCGGCCCGGCCATCCGAATTCTTTCGAGCCGGGCAAGCGCCCGTTCCATACCATCATCCCGGCCTTCATTACCCGGGATGGTAAACCGCTGATCAGCTTCGGGCTGATGGGCGGGGGTATGCAACCACAGGGCCATGCCCAGATCGTCGTCAACCTGGTCGATTTCAAAATGGGCCTTCAGGAAGCCGGCGATGCGCCGCGCATCCACCATTCTGGTTCGAGTGAACCTACCGGAGAGGTCATGAGCGACGGCGGCACGGTCAACCTGGAGACTGGTTTTAGCTATGAGGTTATCCGGGATCTGATGGGGCGCGGCCACAGCATCGAATACGCCCGGGGACCCTACGGCGGTTACCAGGCGATCATGAAACACCCGGAATCAGGCGTCTATGTCGGCGCCTCTGAATCACGTAAGGATGGGCAGGCCGCGGGATACTGACCGTGTGAAGATCGTCGTCGACCAGAACATCAGAGGCGCCGGGGACACTTTCGGCCGGCACGGCCGCTTGAGTGTTGTGGATGGACGCAATATCCAGCCCGCCGACCTTGAGGACGCCGATGCGCTGATAATCAGGACCACGACCCGGGTTGACGCTGAACTACTGCGTGACAGCCAGGTCGGTTTTATCGGCACGACCAGCATAGGCACCGACCACCTGGACACCCCCTGGCTGGACCAGCAAGGTATCAGCTGGGCCAATGCGCCGGGCTGCAATGCCGACTCTGCGGCCCAATACACACTAGCCATGATGTGGCTGGCCTGCACCAGGCTGGGGCGCGAGTTGTCCAGCCAGCGGGTTGGCATCATCGGATTCGGTAATGTCGGTTCACGCCTGCGCCACCTGCTGGCCGCACTGGGAATCGAAACGGTAGCCAACGACCCACCCCTGGCTGAGCAGGGTGCCACCGGCCTGGTATCGCTGAACGAAGCCCTCAACCAGGATATTGTCAGCCTGCATGTACCACTCGAACGGGACGGGCCCCACCCTACCCTCCGCATGATCGCCGATGAACAGCTGCAGGCGATGAACGACGACAGCCTGCTGGTCAACGCCGCACGCGGTGACGTCGTTGACGGCGAAGCGCTGCTGGCTGAACTCACCAGCAACCGCCTGCATGCTGCGCTGGATGTGTGGCCGGGTGAACCCCGCATCGACAGCCGGCTGCTCGATGCAACGACCGTGGCAACTCCACACGTAGCAGGCTACAGCGATGACGGCAAACGCAATGGAACTCATACCGTCTATCGGGCATTTTGCCGTTGGGCCCGGCTGAGCCCTTTTCAGCCAGGTGCAGCACCTGGACCTGTCCCTATACTGGAGCTCCAACAAGGCGAAGACCCGTTGGAAAAAGCCCTCGAAGCCACCTGCTTTGTCCGACGCCATGATGGGTGGATGCGAGAGCTCATCCCACTGCCACCCGAAGCCCGGGCAATCGAGTTTGACCGCCTGCGGCGTGACTATCCGCCGCGCCGGGACTTCCAGGCCTGGCGTGTTTGCTGCACCGACCGTGCACAGACCTCTCTTCTCAACAAAATGGGCTTCCCATAAACAACAGTCATTGATTGCTTTCGGACGGTAAACCCTGTAAGGTCGCGCGCCTGTCGGATAGGACCTCATCGTGATTGAAAACCTTAGAAATATCGCCATCATCGCCCATGTAGATCATGGCAAGACCACCCTGGTTGACCAGCTGCTACAGCAGTCGGGCACCCTGGGCGACCGGGCCGCAACACCGGAACGTGTGATGGACTCCAATGACCTCGAGCGTGAGCGGGGGATCACCATCCTTTCCAAGAACACGGCGATCACCTGGAACGATGGAGAAACGATCTACGACATCAACATTGTGGACACCCCGGGCCATGCCGATTTCGGCGGCGAGGTGGAACGCATCCTGAGTATGGTCGATTCTGTCCTGCTGCTGGTCGACGCTGTCGACGGTCCAATGCCGCAGACCCGCTTCGTCACCCAGAAGGCCTTTGAAATGGGCTTCAAGCCCATCGTCGTGATCAACAAGATCGACCGCGACGGCGCACGGCCGCACTGGGTACTGGACCAGACTTTTGAATTGTTCGACCAACTGGGCGCCAGCGATGAGCAGCTCGATTTCCCGGTGGTTTACGCTTCGGCACTGCACGGGTATGCCGGGCTTGAAGAGGACGTCCGCGACGGTGATATGACCGCACTGTTCAGGACCATCGTTGAGGAGGTCGCACCGCCGCCGGTGAATATCGACGGCCCTTTCCAGATGCGCATAACAACCCTCGATTACAACGCGTACGTAGGCGTAATCGGCATCGGCCGGGTACAGCGCGGCAGCGTCAAGCCCAATCAGCAAATCTGTGTCGTCGACTGTGACGGCCGCCAGCGCAATGCCAGGATACTGCAGGTACTGGGATTCCATGGGCTCAAGCGGATTGAAGTTCCCTCCGCACAGGCCGGCGACATCATTGCCATAACCGGCGTGGAAAAACTGCAAATCTCCGACACCCTGTGCGACCGTTCCGCACCCGAGGCACTGCCCGCACTGACCGTGGATGAGCCCACCATCAGCATGACCTTCCGGGTCAATAATTCGCCATTTGCCGGACGTGATGGAAAATTCCTGACCAGCCGCCAGATACGCGAGCGCCTGCAGCGTGAAGCCAGCCATAATGTGGCTTTGAAGGTGGAAGACACTGCAAACCCCGAGCGTTTCAAGATTTCCGGACGTGGAGAACTGCACCTTTCAATCCTGATCGAAACCATGCGCAGGGAAGGCTACGAGCTGGCCATTTCCAGACCGGAAGTGATCCTCCATGAAAACGAAGATGGCAGTCGTGAAGAGCCGTACGAACAACTGGTCGTAGATCTGGTCAGCGACTACCAGGGCTCCGTAATGGAACGCCTGGGCGAACGCCGTGGCGAGTTGCAGAATATGCAACTGGACGGTAAGGGCCGGGTGCGCCTGGATTACATCATTCCGGCGCGGGGCCTGATCGGTTTCCAGTCTGAGTTTCGCACCCTGACCGCGGGAACCGGCCTGATGTTCCACATATTCGACCACTATGGTCCTTACCATGCCGGGGATATTTCACGCAGGAGCAACGGCGTGCTCATTTCCAACGGCACCGGCAAGGCGCTGGCGTATGCGTTGTTCAATCTGCAAGAGCGTGGCCGGATGATCATCGATGCAAGCGTCGATGTGTATGGAGGCCAGATCATCGGCATCCACACCCGGGCCAACGATCTCACGGTCAACCCGCTGAAAGGCAAACAGTTGACGAACATCCGCACGGTCCTGAAGGACGACGCCGTGCAGCTGGCTACGCCAATCAGGATGTCGCTGGAGCAAGCACTGGAGTTTATCGAGGACGACGAACTGGTTGAAGTGACACCGGCGGCCATCCGAATCCGTAAAATCAATCTGCTGGAGCACGAACGTAAACGCGCCGGGCGCGAGAAAAAGGAAGACTGACCCGGACTACGCGGGCCACTCGCACCACCTGGTCAGTTGAATTTGAGGTCGCGGCCCAGCCAGGCTTCCAATCGCTTCTTTTCCCGGCCATTGATGCCCGGTTTGGAAGTAATCGCATAACTGGCTGGAATGGAAGTCCCGACGGTTAGCGGCAAGGTGATCAGATGCTCGTGACGTACCAGCGTCAGTTCAATCTGCTCATCCGGGCGTAATTTGAGCAGCTGAGCCTGGATGTCGTCCGGCCGCACCCTGAGCCCGTCGATAGCCAGTAATTCATCCCCGGGCAATACGCCCGCATCCGCCGCCGGCTGACCCAGCAACACATGTTCCGCCAACAAGGAAACCCCTACGACCTCCCACTTTACGCCCAGGCCCGCCGTAGGCTCGTCATCGGCATTGAGATCCGGGGCCCGCAGCAATTTTAGTCCGTACCAGTCCAATGCCTTGTCAACATCCGGATCATCGGTTGATTGCAGCATGTTTTCGACAACAGCCCGCACTTCGGGACCAGCCGCCTCCTCTACCAGATCCTCAAACGCACCGGGCGGATATCCGGCCTGGCCTGTCCCACCCTGCCCATAGCGCCTGTACATTTCGCGCATGACAGAATCCAGGCTTGCCTCATTTTTCGTTTGCCGGCGTATTTCCATGTCGGTAACAAAACTGATCACCGCCCCCTTCCGATAGTATGAAACGGTGCTGTTCAGCTTGTTGTCATCGGGTTTGTATTGCTTGATCCAGGTGTCGAAAGAAGCCATCTCCGCCGAACGCACTTCGCGCCCCGGCCTGGTCTCATAATTCCGGATCCCCTCGGCCAGCAGGTCAAGGTAGTCCCTGACATCAATCAATCCGCCGCGAAACAGCAGGAGATCGTCGTAATAACTGGTCAGGCCTTCCGCAAGCCACAATTCCCGGGTGTACATTTCCTGCTCATAGTCATATTCCGCCAGCGACTCCGGCCGCATGCGCCGTGCGTTCCAGGAATGAAAGAACTCGTGCGAGACCAGCCCCAGCCACTTGATGTAATCCTTGCTACCCCGCATTTGCCAGGGACTGCACATCATAACGGTGCTGTGATCATGCTCGAGGCCACCGAACTTGTCCGTGAACATGTTGATAAAGGAATACTTGCGGTCGAATGGATTGACCCCCCAAAAGTCCTGCTGCGCCTCGACAATGCGGGCTACGTCGCTTACCGATTGGGCATCGTCCCAAAGCGTGTTAGCGGTCGCCAGGACCAATTCATAGGGATGCCCTTCAACTTCAAAGTCGTAACCCAGCATGTTCCCGGCGGCGACCGGACTATCGACCAGTTCATCATAGTCGGCAGCCCGAAAGAGCCGTTCGCCACCCGCTTTCTCAAGCGATGTGTGCACGCTCGCCCAGGATGGGGGTAGCTCCAGTTCCAGGTAGTGTGGCAGTTTCCGGGTCTGGTCGTTGTAGAGGAACAACCCGGCACCGTTGAGTATGGCGAAACCGGATTCGACCCAACTCTCGGAGACATGTTTGCGCCCCGCCCAAACGTCGTAATCCAGCGTAATTTCATTAATGCCGCTGCTGTCAATTCGCCAGCGGTTCTTGGCGATCTTGGTAATCGCCAGGGGTGCGCCGTCTGAAGATGAAGCCTGGAGGCGCTCCAGGTTGCCGGCAAAATCCCTTATCAGGTAAGAGCCCGGAGTCCACGACGGCAGAATAAGCTCCGTCTCAGATGCTACAGCTGGAATTCTCGACTGGACGTGTACGTACTGGTTGATCTTTTGAGGAAAGCTCAGGGTATTCCGAACGGCGGCTGTTTCCACTGCTGCCACCGTCACCGGTGACAGGCAAGCCAGCAAGAGCAGCGCGATCATCCATCTTTTCAGCATCGATTACCCTCAGCCGCCCTGCTTGTGTTTCCTCACGATCAGCATCGCCATTTCCAGCGATTGCTCATAATTCAACCGCGGGTCTACCGTGGATTTGTAATCGCGCTTCAGGTCCTCGTCCGAAAGATCTCGGGCCCCACCGGTGCACTCGGTCACATTTTCACCTGTTAATTCCAGGTGGACACCACCCAGGCGGGAATCATTGTCCCGGTGGATTTCAAAAGCCAGGTCCATTTCGCGCAGAATTTTGCGGAACCGGCGGGTCTTGATGCCATCGCCGGTCGACTCGGTATTGCCGTGCATCGGGTCTGCAATCCAGAGCACAGGACTACCGGTATCCTGCACCGCCTTGATTAACGGTGGCAAGTGTTCTTCGATCTTCGCTTCGCCCATCCGGTGAATCAGGACAATCCGGCCTGCTTCACGTTCCGGATTGAGTTTCTCCAGCAAACCGGCCAGCCATTCGCGGCTCATGCCCGGCCCGACCTTGATCCCCAGGGGATTACGGATGCCACGGAAGTACTCAACGTGCGCGCCATCCAGCTCAGCTGTACGCATCCCAATCCAGGGGAAATGTGTTCCCAGGTTAAACCATCCGCTCTGCCGCGGAACCTGGCGGGTCTGGGCCTGTTCGTATGGCAGGTGAAGCGCTTCGTGCGAGGTAAAGAAGTCAACCCGTTTCAGCGTGCCTGCATCGCTGCCGGTAATGGTTTCCATGAACCTGAGCGACTGCCCGAGGCTCTCCGTAAGTTTATGGAACTCATCAGCCAGTGGAGAGTGATCGAGCCAGCCGAGTTCCCAGTATTCGGTGTGGTGCACATCAGCGAAACCGCCGTCCACCAGCGAGCGTACAAAATTCATTGTTAAAGCGGAATAAGCGTGGGCCTGCAACAAACGTTGCGGATCCGGTATCCGGGAAGCCTCGTTAAAATCGAAAGCATTGACCAGATCACCACGATAGCTGGGCAAGGTAACACCATCACGGGTTTCCAGGTCAGACGAGCGAGGCTTGGCGTACTGGCCGGCAAACCGTCCGATCCGTACGACCGGCATTTGCAGGCCGTGGATCAACGCCAGGCTCATTTGCAATAAAACCTTGAGACGGTTGGTTATCAATGGCGAAGAACATTCGTCAAAGCTCTCGGCACAATCACCGCCCTGCAGCAGGAATCGTTTACCCGCCTGGGCTTCGGCAATTTGTTCACGCAGGGAAAGGATCTCCCATGAAGTAACAAGCGGCGGAAGCTCTGCCAGCGTACCCAGTGCGTTCGCCAGGGCAACGGGATCGGGGTAGTTGGCCTGCTGGAGCGCAGGAAAATTTTGCCAGGACTCCGGTCTCCAGTTAACGGCCGGGGTACCCTGCTTGACCGGGCTGACGTTGCCCGGATTTGATACGTGATTCATTATTTATTAAGCCTTCGATTTATTTGCCGCCACAACGACAGCAAGAGTAATGACTGTGAAGCCGGCATACCAGACGAACGTCCAGCCAGGCATGGTAAGGCCGAGAAAGGTCCAGCCGATCTCGGCACACTCACCCGAACCATAGAACACTTCTTTCAATACCTGGGTGAATGGCAGGGTGTCGAGCATGTAATTAAGACCCATACCGCAATCCGGCACTTCGTCCAGCGGCAGGTTCTGTAACCACACGTGACGGCCGGCAATGGCCATGCCGGTAATGCCTGCCAGCGCCACCAACCCGCCATAAAGCCAACGGCCTGCCGGACCGGGATTGTGCAGCGCAGCAACCAGGGCCACCGCACCAATAACCATGAAGACCATGCGCTGGAAAACACACAGCGGACACGGGTCCAGAAAGTCCACATGCTGAACATACAGCCCGTAACCAAGCAGTACCGCACAGGACACTGCAACCAGGAAAAACCAGATTCTGGGTCGGAAAAATACTGTCACTCTTATACAACCTCTCTTCGTCTCGCGGACACCGGAATAACCGGGTCCCTAAAGAATAAAGACCCGGCTGAACGGGCCGGGTTCCTTTATAATCGAAAGTCCATCTAATTTAAGGACTCAGCAGGCACGATAATGAGTGTAAATCCGGCAAATTACAAGACTCGAACAGGCGCTCCGATACATGCTCCGAGCGGTACTACCCTGAGTTGCAAAGGATGGCATCAGGAAGCTGCCATGCGAATGCTGATGAACAACCTCGATCCGGATGTTGCGGAGAAGCCGGATGAGCTGATCGTCTATGGTGGCACCGGTAAGGCGGCACGTAACTGGGAATGTTATGACCGCATCATCCAGACTTTGAAGCGTCTCGAAAATGACGAAACCCTGCTGGTGCAGAGCGGCAAGCCGGTCGGGGTTTTTCGTACCCATGATGAAGCCCCGCGCGTGTTGATTGCCAACTCTAACCTGGTGCCCCGCTGGGGCAACTGGGACGTGTTCCGGGATCTGGAGGAGAAAGGCCTGACCATGTATGGCCAGATGACCGCCGGCTCATGGATATACATTGGCTCTCAGGGAATTGTTCAGGGCACTTATGAGACATTTGCCGAGTGCGCCAAGCAACATTTTAGTGGCAGCCTCGCTGGCAAACTGGTGGTTACCGCCGGACTAGGTGGCATGGGAGGCGCACAGCCGCTGGCCGTCACCATGAACGACGGTCTGTGCCTGGCCGTGGAAGTCGATCCCTGGCGCATCCAGCGACGCGTTGAAACGGGTTATTGTGACTTAATGTCAGACAACCTGGACGAGGCACTGGACCTGCTCGACAAGGCCGAAGGGGGGCTGTCCGTCGGTTTGCTCGGAAATATTGCCGAAATTTTGCCCGAACTGGAACGGCGCGGCGCCGTGCCGGATATCATCACCGACCAGACCTCCGCGCACGATTTGCGTTTCGGATACATACCCGCAGGCTACTCGCTGGAAAAAGCTGCAGCACTGCGCGAATCCGAACCGAAGAAATACGATGACGAGGTACTGGACTCAATGGTGGCCCATGTTCAGTCGATTCTCAATCTGCAAAAGAAGGGCTCGATTTGTTTCGATTACGGAAATAATCTGCGCGGCCAGGTCGCCGACTTGCGAGGTATGGCCCAGGCGTTTGACTACCCCGGTTTCGTACCTGCTTACATCAGGCCGTTGTTTTGCAAAGGGGCCGGCCCGTTCCGCTGGGCAGCATTGAGCGGCAACCCGGCCGATATTCACGTCACGGACAAAGCTATTCTCGAGTTGTTCCCCGAGAAGGAATCACTGCACCGCTGGATCCAGAAGGCCCGTGAAAAAGTTCAGTTCCAGGGTATGCCCGCGCGCATCTGCTGGCTGGAGTACGGCGAGCGCGCTGAAGCCGGCCTGCATTTCAACTGGCTGGTCAAAAAAGGCAAGGTGGATGCACCGCTGGTGATCGGCAGAGACCACCTCGATACCGGCTCGGTAGCCTCGCCCAACCGCGAAACCGAAGCGATGCTCGACGGCTCCGATGCCATCGCCGACTGGCCTCTGCTAAACGCGATGCTGAATACAGCCTGTGGTGCTAGCTGGGTGTCTATTCATCACGGCGGTGGCGTAGGTATTGGCTACTCACTACACGCCGGCATGGTATGCGTGGCGGACGGTACCAAAATGGCTGACCGGCGTTTGCAGCGCGTGCTAACCGCAGACCCGGGCACAGGTGTGATGCGGCATGCAGATGCCGGTTACGAAACGGCTGTTGAAACGGCCGACGAGCGGGGCGTTGATCTTCCGATGATCAACGGTTGAAGCCTATGATTCGCGTCGCAAATCTTTACCAGGACCTCACCGCCAGCATGGAGGCCCTGCGCTCGGGCCACGAAAAACTGGACCGAAGCAGGGAACGCGTGGTGCATGCTCTGCATGACGGTTCTGCCCATTACGGCATCAACACCGGCTTTGGGATCCTGGCTGACCAGCGAATCGAAGACAAGCAGCTCTCACAACTACAGCAAAACATTCTGCTGAGCCATGCCTGCGGCGTGGGCGACCCGGTCCCGCCGGAAATCACCCGCCTGATGCTGCAGCTGAAAATCCACGCACTGGGCCTGGGTCAGTCCGGCATCTCGAGAACCACTTTTGAGCAGCTGCTGACTTTTGAACAGCATGGCCTGACCTCCTGGGTACCCAGCCGCGGCAGCGTCGGCGCTTCCGGGGACCTGGCCCCCCTCGCCCACCTGTGCCTGCCGCTGATTGGTCGCGGCGAGGTCTGGAACTCGACTGAAAGCGGAAAGCAGGATGCAGCGGCAGCCATGAAGCTTCTGGGCATTGAGCCGATCAGTCTGAAGGCCAAAGATGGATTGGCGCTGATCAACGGAACGCAGTTGATGGCCGCGTACGGTGCGTTTGTGCTGGAGCGTGCGCTGGTACTGCTAAAGGAGGCCGATATCCTGGCTGCGATGAGCCTGGAGGCTCTGCAGGGCAGTGCCGTACCCTTTGACCCGCGAATTCACCGAATCCGCCCGCACGCGGGACAGAAAACCGTCGCCGGGAATGTCCGAAAATTACTCAAGCACAGTGAAATCATGGACTCGCACCGCGATTGCGGCAGGGTCCAGGACCCCTACTGCCTGCGCTGCGTTCCCCAGGTACACGGAGCCAGCCGGGATGCTCTGGCGTTTGCGACAAAGACCATCGAAATCGAGCTCAACTCGGTAACCGATAACCCGCTGGTTTTTGACAACGGCGACATCCTGTCCGGAGGTAATTTTCATGGCCAGCCCTTAGCCCTGGCAATGGACTTTGCAGCCATTGCACTGGCCGAGCTGGGCAGTATTTCCGAACGCCGCACCTACCTGTTGCTAGAAGGTCACGACGGCTTACCCAAATTCCTGATGAAGGATACCGGGGTCAATTCCGGATTCATGATCCCGCAGTACACGGCCGCCGCACTGGTTTCCGAAAACAAAGTGCTGTGCCACCCGGCCAGCGTAGATTCCATACCGACCAGCCTGGGCCAGGAAGACCATGTGAGCATGGGCTCGATCAGTGCATTGAAACTCCTTTCTGTATTGCACAATGTTGAACATGTACTGGCAGTAGAGTTCCTCAGTGCGGCCCAGGCCCTGGATTTTCGCTCACCACTCAAGCCCGGCAAGGGTGTGCTTCTGGCACACGAATTACTACGTGACCAGATCGGACACGCTCAACAGGACTACGAGGTTCGCAACGATCTTGCCCTCTGCGCCGCTATTCTGCGCAGCGGCGAACTGGCGACGGGGGTCGAGGCCGGCATCGGTTCACTCAGATAATGCCGGTTCTGAGGAATATTTCACAACTTGCGACCTGTCCCGCAGACAACCCGCAGGGTGATGCAGGACTGACCGCCAACGCCGCCATTGCCTGGTCCGGAGATACCATCAAATGGGTTGGCGCTGCGGCACAAATTCCTTCTGAGTACCAGTCAGAGCCCGTCATCGATTGTGAACAAAAGCTCGTGATCCCAGGCCTGATCGACTGCCATACCCATCTCTGTTTCGGAGGCTGGCGCGGTGACGAATTCGAGCAGCGACTGCAAGGGGCTACCTACCAGGAGATCGCGGCTGCCGGTGGTGGAATTTCCAGCACGGTGTCAGCGACCCGGGCTGCCAGCACGGGTAGCCTGCAGCGCAAAGCCTCAGCGGTCCTGGACGGTATGCTGGAACTCGGCGTAACCACGGTGGAGTGCAAGAGCGGCTATGGACTGGACATGGCCAACGAACTTAAACAACTGGAGGTCTACCGGCGGCTTAACCAGGACCACCAGGTTGACCTGGCTAGCACTTTTCTCGGCGCCCACATCGTACCTCCGGAGCACCAGAAAAACCGCACACGCTATATCAGCTTGCTGTGTGATGAATTGATCCCCTTGATCGTGCGGGAGGGACTGGCGGATTTTTGCGACGCCTTTGTCGAACACGGGGCATACAGCATTGAAGAGGCCAGGGAGATTTTCACCGCCGCGGCCTCCCACGGTTTGAAGATCAAGGTCCACGCAGACCAACTGTCCGACGGCGGTGGCGCCTTGCTGGCTGCCGAGATGGGTGCGGTTTCTGCCGAGCACCTGGAATACATCAACCCGGAAGGCATCAGCGCCCTCGCAAAAAGCGGAACCGTGGCGGTCAGCCTGCCGCTGGCATCGCTATACCTGGGAGAACCCTATATGCCAGCCCGGCAATTGCTTTCGGCTGGCGTTCCGGTGGCTGTGGCTACGGATTTCAACCCTGGCTCTGCGCCGAGCTTTCACCTGCCGTTGGCGATGACCCTGGCTTGCCTGAACCAGCAAATGACGCCACAGGAGGCACTCAACGGAGCGACTACCGTGGCCGCCCGCGCGATTGCGGCAGAGAACCGAATCGGTTCACTGCTACCCGGATACCAGGCAGACCTGGCCATTATCGACGCGCCAACGCTTAACCAGTGGCTTTACCATTTCGTTCCGAACGCTTGTGTAGGTGTCCTGAAACGGGGTCATTGGGTTTAAACTGTTTTTCTTGATCTGTGTCTATATACGGGCATGCGTTTTTCCACTAAAATCACTCTAAATGAAAATCATTCTCAATTAGAAGCAGAGCCATGACCCTCAAAGAACTGCACCGGGGACAATCCGCCCGTATCGACAAAGTTGACGCCCGCCAGCCCGGCGTAGTTCGGCTGATGGTGCTGGGCCTGATCGAAGGTGTCGAAGTACAGTATGAGAATTCGGCAATTGGCGGAGACCCAATGGAAGTTTCCGTTCACGGCGCCGCCATTTCGATACGTAAACAACAGGCAGGCTGCTTCAGCGTTTCCCCGATCGCATCGAATGTCTGAAATCAACGAGACCTATATCCCGGTCAGCGATATAGGCATACGGCGTCGCGCAACCGCGTCCATTGCCGTAATCGGCAACCCCAACTCCGGTAAGAGCACCCTGTTCAACCGTCTGACCGGTCTTCGTCAGACTACCGGCAACTACCCTGGCGTAACCGTAGAAAAGCACTCCGGGACCGTCCAGTTAAGCAATACCGCACTGGAACTCGTTGACCTCCCCGGAATTTATTGCCTGGGTGGCTTCTCCACCGATGAGCGCATCGCAGTCGATGTGCTACTCGGCCGAATCGAAGGTACTCCCCGTCCCGACGGTTTGCTGGTGGTGCTCGACGCAACCCATCTTTACCAGGGCCTTTACCTGCTGCAGCAGCTCATGGAAATGCAATTGACGGTGGTGGTCGCCATGACCATGACCGATGTTGCCACGGCCAGCGGCATAGACATCTCGATCGAAGTGCTGCAACGCCATTTGGGCGGCATCCCGATCTATCCATTGGTCGCGACCAGCGGCCGCGGGCTCGATGCACTGAAGGAGGCATTGGAACAGATCGACAGCGCGCCAGCGCCTTCGATTCCTGAATCCTGGCCCGAGCTCAGCCAGACCGCCGATCTCCTTATGGGCGACAAGGACCACGGACTTCCCCGGATCGACGTTATCCAGGCACTACTGCACCCCGACAGCAAGCGGGCGGGCGTGTTGCAACAGCAACAGGGCAGCACGAGGCTTGAAGCCATACGAAAGCAATTATTTGGCGATGAACCGCCACAGGCTTGTGAAGCCAGGCACCGATACCGTTGGGTCAATGAAGTGCTGCACGAAGCACAACGCCAGGCACCGGTGATGAAACGCTTTGGAGCCAGCAGCTGGCGCTGGCTTAACCGGCCATGGCCTGCCACTTTGTTATTTTTTGCGGTAATGGCGCTGGTTTTCCAGGCCGTCTTTTCCTGGGCGACACCCTTAATGGAAGCTATCGACCTGGGCGCCAGCCTGCTGGCCGGTCAGGTCGGCAAGCTGTTACCCGAAGGCGCTTTGTCCAGCTTTATCACGGACGGCGTGATCGCAGGGGTCGGTAGTGTACTGATCTTCCTGCCTCAGATCCTGATCCTGTTCCTGTTCATCATTGTGCTGGAAGATTCCGGCTTCCTGGCCCGTGCAGCCTTCCTGATGGACCGAATCATGCGTACCGTCGGCCTCTCAGGCCAATCTGTCATACCTATGTTGTCCAGTTTCGCCTGTGCGGTACCCGCTATCATGGCGACGCGGGTTATTCCCAACCGCCGCGACCGCATTGCGACAATACTGGCAGCGCCGTTCATGACCTGCTCGGCCCGTCTACCGGTTTATGCGTTGTTGATTGCTGCCTTCGTACCGGAATATTCCATCGGCTGGTTTAATCTGCAGGGCCTGGTGCTACTGGGCTTGTACCTGCTGGGGATAATCGGCGGGCTGACCACGGCCTGGATACTCAAGCGATCCGCCCTGAGGGGACCAAAACCACATTTCGCGCTGGCCTTACCCGAATTTCGCTGGCCAAACCTGCAAACCGTAATGATCAAGCTCATGGATCGAGCCCGAATTTTTCTCAAGCGCGCCGGTACCGTTATTTTCGTCGTCGCGGTCATTGTCTGGGCCCTGGCCTATTTCCCACGTTCAGACGGCATACAGATCGAACTGCAGTCATCACTTGCGCAAGTACAAACAACATTGACGGGTAAACCGCTGGCAATCGAGGTCAAGCGACTTGAAAACACCGCGGCTGCAGAGCAGCTCGCCCAAAGCTATCTCGGTCGCGCAGGACGAATGATCGAGCCGGTCTTCAGACCGCTGGGCTGGGACTGGCGGGTGTCAGCTGCAGTTATTGCCGGTTTTCCAGCACGCGAGGTCGTAGTGGCTGTTATGGGCACGATCTACGCGGTTGGTGAAGAAGCCGAGGAAGCCAGTCTGACCGCCAAGCTCAGATCAGCCTCCTGGCCGGATGGCAGCCCTATATTCACAGTGCCCATGGTCCTTGGCCTCTTACTGTTTTATGCCTGGTGCCTGCAATGTGCAGCCACCATCGCCACCATACGGCGTGAGACCAACAGCTGGCGGTGGCCGGCCTTCGCCTGGACCTACATGACGACGATCGGTTACCTCGGAGCACTGCTGATCTATCAATTAGGTAGCCTGATCTGACTCCAGCCGGAGTTTCCTGACGAAAAGAGACCATTTTTGTCATCTTTTTGACGCAATTGGAAAATTAGCTCTTACTTTCCAACTATCGAAGCAACACCCAAAACATCTATCTCTTTGTTTTAGTACAATTATATTCAAGACATCTCTTTTGGCATGTTTTTTGCATTATTACAGTTGTACTACTGAATTATCGCCACCTGCAAATTACATCAATTTGCAAACACCTCGCCAGGCTTAGCCCGGCATGCACAAGAGGGACAAGCGATAGGTACTCAAAGCTAGATGAGTAATCAGTAGGCGCATAGATCAGGCATTGGATAGCCTGGGAGCGCGCCACAACGCACGGAAGCAAAGGAGAACACCATGAGAACTGCAATTAAAAACCTGTTCAAAGCCAGCCTCACCATGCTTGCAGGCTGGACGGTCGCAGGATGGATGCTCTACTTAGTGATGGCGTCGTTAACACTGATTTCCTAAAGGTCAAACTTGTGTAAGGGGAACTCGACCCCGGGCAATGCCCGGGGTTTTTTTTAGCACAAAAAAGCCCGGCATTGCCGGGCTTTTCAGTAACTCGATAAAGGTGCTGCGGCTATTCGGCCTCAACAACCTCCTGCTCGGTCGGGCGATCAACCAACTCAACATATGCCATCGGAGCGCTGTCTCCGGCGCGATGACCACATTTCATAATACGCAGGTAACCACCCGGGCGGTCCACATAGCGCGGGCCCAGTTCGTTAAACAGCTTGGTGACAACCTCACGGTCGCGCAAACGATCATATGCCAGGCGACGATGTGCAACGCTGTCTTCTTTCGCCAACGTGATCAGAGGTTCTGCCACACGACGAAGCTCCTTCGCTTTCGGAACTGTGGTCTTGATAATTTCATGTTCTATCAGCGATGAAGCCATATTGCGAAACATGGCCTTACGGTGCGAACTATTGCGATTTAGTTTTCTTCCGGATTTCTGGTGTCGCATGGTCTTGTCCTTTGTCTATCTATCCTGGTCTACTTTTCGGCTCAGGCGCTAACCAGGCTTTCAGGTGGCCAGTTTTCCAATTTCATACCCAATGACAGGTCATGAGACGCCAAAACGTCCTTAATTTCCGTCAGTGACTTCTTGCCAAGGTTTGGCGTTTTCAACAACTCTACTTCGGTGCGCTGAACCAGGTCACCAATGTACAGAATGCTCTCCGCCTTCAGGCAGTTTGCAGAACGAACGGTCAGTTCCAGGTCATCAATCGGGCGCAGCAGCACAGGATCGATTTCCTGTTCTTTTTCTTCTACTTCTACGGTCTGACGTGCCTTGAAATCGACAAACACGGACAGCTGGTCAGCCAGGATATTTGCAGCCAGTTTGACCGCAGCCTCACAGTCCATCGTACCGTTGGTTTCGATATCGAGGATCAGCTTGTCCAGGTTGGTACGTTGCTCTACGCGTGCCGCATCAACCGAGTAGCTCACCTTTCTGACAGGACAAAAAGAAGCGTCCAGCTGCAGGCGGCCAATCGGGCGGCTTTCCTGATCGCCGATAGTCAGCTGCGTCGCTGGCTGATAGCCAACTCCCTTGCTGATTTTCAAACGCATGTTCAGGCTACCGTCCTGAGTCAGGTTACAGATCACATGTTCCGGGTTCACAATTTCAACAGTGTGGTCAACCTGGATATCGCCGGCGGTAACTTCACCTGCTCCGGATTTACTCAAAGTCAAAACTGCTTCTTCGCGCTCATGCATAACAAGTGCAATACCCTTGAGATTCAAAAGCACTTCAATGATGTCTTCCTGCAGGCCTTCAACAGCCGTGTACTCATGCAGAACGCCATCCATTTCAGCTTCGACTATCGCGCTGCCGGGAATGGACGACAGTAAAACGCGTCGCAGTGCATTACCCAGCGTATGACCGAAACCTCTTTCCAGTGGCTCCAGTGTAATTCGGGCACGGTTCGGATTGACTTCGTCAACACCCACCGAGCTGGGCTTCAGCATTTGATCAATAACACCCATCATAGGGATCGCCCTCGTAGACTGTAATTCTGATGAAACTTTCAAACAGCTGCGGAAAACACCGCAGCACTAAACCGTATATCGTGTGGCTTTTCCCATTCTTTACTTGGAATAAAGTTCCACGATCAGGCTTTCATTAATGCCAGGAGACAATTCGTCGCGATCCGGATATGCCTTGAAGACGCCTTCCATTTTTGAAGTGTCGACATTTACCCACGCCGGAACGAGATCCATTTCGGTGCTCTGCGTAACCGCTTCCTTGACCCGCAACTGGCTTTTCGCTTTTTCGCGAATCGCAATTACGTCTTCAGGTTTTACCTGGTAGGAAGCGATGTTTACGCCCTGACCGTTGACCGTGATGGCCTTGTGCGACACCAACTGGCGTGCCTGTGCACGGGTTACGGCGAAGCCCATTCGGTAAACTACGTTATCCAGACGGCATTCCAGCAGTCGCAGCAGGTTTTCACCCGTTGCACCCTTTTGCTGAGCAGCAGCTTTATAGTAATTGCGGAACTGGCGTTCCAGGACACCATAAATACGGCGTACTTTCTGTTTTTCCCGCAACTGTAATGCGTAGTCAGAAAGACGCATACGACGTGAAGAACCGTGTTGTCCCGGGGGCTGGTTCAGCTTGCACTTGGACTCTAGTCCTCGGGCCGGGCTTTTCAGCTCCAGGTCAACGCCTTCACGACGTGCCAGTTTGCAGGTGGGGCCAATATATCTTGCCATTGTGTATTGCTCCGATCAGACGCGACGTTTTTTGGGAGGCCGACATCCGTTATGCGGAATCGGCGTCACGTCAACAATGTTGGTGATTTTGTAACCCACGGCGTGCAATGCACGAACCGAAGATTCACGACCAGGACCTGGACCCTTGACGCGCACGTCGAGGTTTTTCAAGCCATAGTCCAGTGCGGCACGACCTGCGGTTTCCGCAGCAACCTGTGCAGCAAAAGGGGTACTTTTCCTGGAACCACGAAAACCTGCGCCACCCGCAGTTGCCCAGGAGAGTGCGTTACCCTGCCGGTCTGTGATCGTGATGATGGTGTTATTGAAGGAAGCATGTACGTGGGCGATACCGTCCACGACTGTCTTTTTGACCTTCTTCTTTTTTGGTGTAGGCTTAGCCATAATTTTTCCGTTTCTTAACGCTTAATCGGACGACGCGGGCCCTTACGGGTGCGTGCATTAGTCTTTGTTTGCTGACCGCGTACCGGCAACCCGCGGCGGTGCCGCAGTCCACGGTAACAACCGAGATCCATCAAACGCTTGATATTCATTGCCACTTCACGGCGCAGGTCGCCCTCGACAGAAACCTTTCCGATTTCCGAACGAATGCCTTCGATTTCTGACTCGGTCAGATCTCTGATCTTGGTATCCGGTGCAACACCGGCCGTCTCACAAATTGCGTAAGCGCGGGTTTTCCCGATGCCATAAATGGACGTAAGGCCCACCCATGTGTGTTTTTGAACCGGTATGTTGACTCCTGCAATACGAGCCATGTTGTTAACTCCTGTTAGCTATATGCCGTAAATGTGAACAGACCATTATATCGAATACTAAGAGCCTGTAAAAGCCTGAAATTTATATTAGTTCCAGGCCGGCTAAATTAGTTGATCAGCCCTGTCTCTGTTTGTGCTTTTTCTCGCTGCAAATCACGAACAAAACGCCCTTGCGCCGTACGATTTTGCAGTTCCTGCAGATCTTTTTTACTGAAGCCTGCACTTTCATCTCTCTTCTCCAAAGCAAGCGGGTCGGCCAATTTTGGCAACCCGTAATTACCCGCTCATGCGGAATTAAACAAACTTACCGTCGAACCACTCCGGACCGACCGTAAGATTTCAAATTCGCCTTCTTCATAAGGCTGTCGTATTGATGCGAGATCAGGTGAGCCTGGATCTGGGCAATGAAGTCCATGATCACGACCACGACGATCAGTACCGACGTTCCACCAAAATAGAACGGAACGGCCCACAACACCCTGAATATGTCCGGTAACAGACAAACCGCGACCAGGTAAAGCGAGCCCACCATGGTCAACCGGGTCAATACGAAATCAATGTAATCCGCGGTTTGACGACCCGGACGGATTCCCGGAATAAATGCACCTGACTTTTTCAGGTTGTCCGCTGTTTCCTTCGAATTGAACACCATGGCGGTGTAGAAGAAACAGAAGAAAATGATCAGTCCAGAAAACAGGATCGTGTACGCAAGGTTACCCGGCGTAAGCGCGGCTGATACATCCGTCAGGAAAGAAAGCCCTTCTGACCCACTGAACCAGGTGGCCAGCGTTGACGGGAATATCACGATACTGGAAGCGAAAATGGCGGGGATAACACCGGACATGTTCACTTTCAGAGGCAAATGTGTGGCTTGGTTCTGGTACGCAACGCGACCCTGCCGCTGTGCGTAATTGACCGTAATTCTGCGCTGTCCGCGTTCCACCCGAACGATAAAATAGATTACCGCAAGGATAAGGCTCAGGATGATCAACGTTGCCGGGATACTCAACTGCCCGGTGTTCACCAACTCTAGTGTACCGGCCACTGCACGCGGCAGGCCCGCTACGATGCCGGCAAAGATAATCAGTGAAATACCGTTGCCTACACCACGCTCGGTAATCTGCTCACCCAGCCACATCAGGAACACGGTGCCGGCGGTCAGGGTAACGATTGCCGTAAACAGGAATCCAAAACCCGGCTGCAGTACGACAGCCGTCTGCCCCTGCAACGCAAAAGCTACGCCTCCAGCCTGTACAGCCGCAAGGATAACCGTGAAGTTACGCGTGTACTGCGTGATCTTCTGACGCCCGGTTGAACCTTCTTTTTTGAGCTGTGACAACTGAGGAATCGCGCTGCTCATTAACTGCATGATGATTGATGCAGAAATATAGGGCATGACACCCAGGGCGAAAAGCGAAAAGCGCTCCAGTGCACCACCGGTGAACAGATTGAAAACGTCCACGATGGTGCCCTGCTGCGAGTTCATGAACTGCAACAGAGCCTGCGGGTTAACGCCCGGAACGGGAATGAACGTGCCGATGCGATAGATAATCAACGCAACAACAACGAACAGTAAACGCTGACGCAGCTCGGTCAAACGACCCAGACCACCCAGCGTTTCCGCCATTTGTGACGGGGAACGTGTCATTACTCTACCTTGCCTCCGGCTGCTTCAATGGCTGCCTTTGCACCCTTGGTAACGCCGAGTCCCTTAACCGTGATGGCACGGTCGAGTTCACCGGTGTTGATGATTTTAACTTTCTTGGCGTCATGATTAACGATCTTCTCAGCCTTCAGTGTTTCCAGATCAATCACGTCCACCTTCATGACCTGCAACTGGTAGAGACGAACTTCGTCGTTATAACGCGCAGTACGCGAAGCGAATCCGCGTTTCGGCAAACGGCGTTGCAACGGCATCTGACCGCCCTCAAAGCCTACCTTGTGATATCCGCCGGACCGGGATTTCTGTCCCTTGTGTCCGCGCCCGGCCGTCTTACCCGAGCCGGAACCGATACCGCGTCCAACGCGTTTACGGTTCTTTTTACTGCCCTCTGCGGGGCTAAGTTCATTCAGTTTCATGTCAGCACTTTCCCAAATAGGTATAAATTTGTAGTTCGCAGAATCGCCTGGCCAGAAGGCTTCAGACTTCTTCCACTCGCACCATGTAATCGATTTTGTTGACCATGCCCCGGATTGACGGCGTATCTTCAAGCACGACCGTATGGCGTATGCGCTTGAGGCCGAGTCCGCGGACACATTCCCGATGTTTCGGCTGGAACCCGATCGGAGATCGGACCAACGTCACTTTTATCTGTTTCTTTTTAGCCATTGTCTTTACCCGACGTTTGCCATGATGTCATCAACCGACTTGCCGCGTTTGTTTGCGACAGAATTCGGGCTCTGCATTGATTGCAGACCTTTGATGGTTGCGCGAACCAGGTTAATCGGGTTGTTGGACCCAACACTCTTGGCCAGTACGTTTCGCACGCCTACCGTTTCCAAAACAGCACGCATGGCGCCACCTGCAATGACACCGGTACCTTCAGAGGCCGGCTGCATATAAACGCGGGAACCTGCATGGCTGCTCTTAGCGGCATGCCATAGTGTTCCTTCGCGCAGGGAAACAGTGACCATGTTACGACGGGCCTTTTCCATCGATTTCTGAATGGCCACTGGCACTTCACGCGCCTTGCCGTATCCGAAACCGATTTTACCGTTTCCGTCACCCACCACGCTTAGCGCGGTAAAGCCGAAAACCCGACCACCCTTGACCACTTTGGCCACACGGTTGACAGCTACCAGTTTTTCAAGCAGGCCGTCGCCTGAGTCCTTTTCAAAATTCGCCATGATTCTTACCTGTCTATACGGGCCAGATCCTGACCCGAATTCGATTAAGCCTTATTAGAAGTCCAAACCAACTTCGCGTGCTGCATCTGCCAATTCCTTAACACGACCGTGATAACGATAGCCGGAACGATCAAATGCAACTTCCTTCACGCCCGCTTTAACTGCCTGCTCAGCTACTGCTTTGCCGACCGCGGCCGCAGCCTCTTTGTTATTAGTGCCTTTCAGTTCAGCTGATACATCTTTCTGCAGTGTTGAAGCAGTAGCAAGGACCTTGTTGTCCTCCGCGCTGATCACCTGGGCATAGATATGCCGGCCACTACGGAAAATGGTTAACCGGGGCTTGCCGAGGCGACGGATGTGCGCGCGAGTTTTCTTCGCTCTGCGCATACGTGCTGCTTTTTTAATGTCCATCTCTAATTCCTCGATTACTTAAGCTTTTTTGGCTTCTTTCCGAATCACACGTTCGTCTGAATAACGAACACCTTTGCCCTTATAAGGCTCCGGCGGACGGAACGCCCGAATTTCGGAAGCGACCTGGCCAACCCGCTGCTTATCACAGCCTTTGATCACGATTTCGGCTTGAGCCGGCACTTCGATGGTGATGCCTTCGGGTGCTGCGTATACAACCGGGTGTGAAAAACCCAACGCCAGGGTCAGCTTTGATCCCTGGATCTGTGCACGGTAACCCACGCCAACCAGAGTCAACTTTTTCACAAACCCTTCGGTAACACCAATAATCATGTTGTTTACCAAAGACCGGAATGTTCCAGCCATGGGGATATACGCTTTTTCGGCAGGTTTCACAACATAAGTGCTGTCATCCTGCTCCAGGCTGATCGCCGAGTGCAGCTTTAGAGCCAGGCTACCCTTGGGTCCCTTTACATGGACCGAGCCGTCTTTGATGTTCAATTCAACACCAGAGGGCAGCTCGATTGGGGTTTTTGCTATACGTGACATGTTCTTCTCCCAATCCTGTCCGTCATCACGTGACGGTGCACAGGATTTCACCACCCTGCCCGGCAGCACGTGCAGCTGTGTCGGTCATGATGCCTCTAGATGTACTGATCACCGCAATGCCAAGGCCGTTCAGGATCTTTGGCAAATCATCCTTGCCGCGATACTGGCGCAGGCCGGGACGACTGACTCGTTTCAGTGTTTCAATGACGCCCCTACCCTCCATGTAACGTAAGGTAACTTCGAGCGCGGGTTTACCGCCGACGTCGACGTCCCGAAAATCACTGATGTAGCCTTCGTCCTTCAGGACTTTGGCGATGCCCGTCTTCACCGTGGAGGCGGGGATGTTAACTGTCGTCTTCTGCACCGCCTGGGCGTTGCGAATACGTGTCAGCATGTCCGAAATCGGATCGCTCATGCTCATGATATCTTCCTCTTTACCAGCTAGCCTTACGGAGGCCAGGAACGTCACCGCGCATCGCGGCTTCACGCAATTTATTACGGCCCAGTCCAAACTTACGATAGAAACCGCGGGGACGACCGGAAATAGCACAGCGATTACGCTGGCGAACCGGACTTGAATCACGGGGCAGTTTTTGCAGCCGGAAAATTGCATCCTGCTGTATTTCAAAATCTACGTCCGGACTAATAATGATCGCTTTGAGCTCTGCACGTTTCTTGGCGTACTTGGCCACCAGTTTGGTGCGGCGCTTCTCGCGATTGATCATGGATACTTTTGCCATCGTGATTCCTTCGCTTATTTCTCTTTAAACGGAAAGTTGAACGCCTTCAGCAGCGCCATCGCTTCCTGATCATTTTTCGCATTCGTGGTGATGGTAATGTCCATTCCACGAATAACGTCGATTTGATCGTAGTCAACCTCAGGAAACATGATCTGTTCCTTGACGCCCATGCTGTAGTTGCCGCGGCCATCAAATGATTTCCGGTTCAGGCCGCGGAAGTCACGAATACGCGGTATAGCTACGTTCACCAGGCGATCCATGAATTCATACATCTGTTCCCGGCGCAATGTGACTTTGCAGCCAACCGGCCAACCGTCGCGAATTTTGAAACTTGCGACAGATCTGCGTGCCAGGTTGACGATCGGCTTCTGGCCGGCGATCGCGGTCATATCACCCACGGCGCGAACCATAACTTTTTTGTCGGTCGCGGCTTCACCTACACCCATGTTCAGGGTGATCTTGGTGATCTTGGGCACTTCCATGACGTTTTTGTAGCTGAACTCTTTGAGCAGCTGCGGCATCACGGTTTCTTTGTAATAGGTCTGTAGTCTGGACATCTGACGATCCTTAAATATCCACAGCTTCGCCGGTGGAATTGAAAATACGCACCTTGCGGCCGTCATCCAGGGTCTTGAATGACACACGGTCACCTTTACCTGTTCCCGGGTTATACAGGGAGACGTTAGAAACGTGAATAGGTGATTCCTTCTCCACGATTCCGCCAGCCTGGTTCGTAGCAGGGTTTGGCTTCTGGTGCTTTTTCACCATGTTCACGTTTTCTACCAGCAGTTTACTGTCACTGATAACACGTAAAACGTGGCCTCGCTGGCCCTTACTGCGGCCGGTGGTTACGATGACTTCGTCACCTTTATGAATTCGTTTCATTTTCCTGTTCTCTCCGCCTACAAGACTTCTGGCGCCAGTGAGACGATTTTCATGAACCGCTCGGAACGTAATTCGCGGGTCACTGGGCCAAAAATACGGGTACCAATGGGCTCGTGCTTGGCATCGAGAAGTACAGCTGCGTTTCCGTCAAAACGGATCAGCGAACCATCGCCTCTGCGCACGCCTGAACGGGTCCTTACGACCACGGCGTTATAAACTTCACCTTTCTTAACCTTGCCACGCGGGATGGCTTCTTTGACGGTGACCTTGATCACGTCGCCAATCCGCGCGTAACGGCGCTTCGACCCACCCAGTACTTTAATGCACTGAACCCGGCGGGCACCGCTGTTGTCGGCGGCTGAAAGCATACTTTGCATCTGAATCATCGTTGATGTCCTTTGCTACGCTCTACGTCAGGCCGCGGCCTTACTTGGCGCGCTCCAATATTTCTACTACACGCCAGCTCTTGGTCTTCGACAGTGGGCGACATTCTGAGATCGTCACCAGGTCGCCTTCGCCGCAGCTGTTCTCTTCGTCATGCGCGTGCACTTTCGTGGACCGCTTGATGTACTTGCCATACAACGGGTGCTTAACCTGGCGTTCCAGCATCACGGTGACAGTCTTGTCCGCCTTGTTGCTGGTCACGCGACCCATCTTTGTGCGTTTTACTGATTCGGTCGTGCTCATGATGCTTCACCACCCTTCTTTTTCTCGGTCAAAACCGTCTTGATGCGTGCGATATCCCGCCTAACGCGGCGAAGATCGTGCGGGGTGGCCAGTTGGCCAATTCCGCGTTGCATTCTCAGGTTGAACTGTTCCCGCAAAAGACCCGAAAGTTCTTCACGGAGTTCAATTTCGTTTTTTTCTCTCATATCTTGCGCGTTCATCACAGCACAGACCTCTTAACAAAGGCGGTGCCAACAGCCAGCTTGGCAGACGCAAGTCGAAATGCTTCCCGGGCCTGATCTTCGCTGACACCCTGAATTTCATACAACACGCGACCAGGCTGAATTGGGGCCACCCAGTACTCAACGTTACCCTTGCCCTTACCCATACGGACTTCAACCGGTTTCTTGGTAATCGGTTTGTCTGGGAAGACACGAATCCACAGCTTTCCACCACGTTTTACATAGCGCGTAATCGCGCGTCGGGCAGATTCGATCTGACGCGCGGTAATAAATCCGCGGGTCGTCGCCTTCAGGCCGTACTCGCCGAAACTGACGCGGTTACCCACCTGCGCCAGACCACGGTTGCGGCCTTTCTGCTGCTTTCTGAATTTTGTTCGCTTTGGCTGCAGCATTACTCTATCTCCTAGCTAGCGCCCGTTTGGTTGCGCTTGTTCTCATTGCCTGTTTCATACAAGTTGTGAATTTCACCCTTGTAGATCCAGACCTTTACACCAAGTACACCGTATGTGGTTTGCGCTTCGACAAAACCGTAGTCCACGTCGGCCCGCAGAGTATGCAGAGGCACGCGGCCTTCGCGGTACCACTCACTGCGTGCGATATCAGCACCATTAAGGCGACCACCTACACAGACCTTGATACCCAGTGCACCCAGGCGCATTGAATTGCCAACTGCACGCTTCATCGCACGGCGGAACATGATTCGACGTTCCAGCTGCTGGGCGATACCTTCGGCAACCAACTGCGCGTCAAGTTCCGGCTTGCGGATCTCCTGCACCGTGATGTGTGTTGGAACACCCATCATCTCGCTGACGTCGCGGCGCAGACGCTCTATGTCTTCGCCTTTCTTGCCGATCACGATACCCGGACGTGCCGTATGAATAGTGATACGGGCAGACTTGGCCGGACGCTCTATCTGAATTCGGCTAACCGCCGCCTGGGCGAGTCGCTTTTGCAGATATGCACGAACCTTCAAATCAGAGTTCAATAACTCTGCGTAATCGCCTTTTTCAGCGAACCAGGTTGAATTCCAGTCCTTGGCGATACCCAGGCGAAACCCGATTGGATGTACCTTATGACCCATTATGCTTGTCCCGTATTTTCGTCGGCGACGGTCACACTAATGTGACTGTTCCGTTTTAGAATTCGAGTTCCACGACCCTTCGCACGTGCGCGACCGCGCTTAAACGTAGGCCCTTCGTCAACCATGATCGTGCTGATTTTCAGCTCATCGATGTCGGCGCCTTCGTTATGCTCGGCATTGGCAATCGCGGAAAGCAGAACTTTCTTGACGATATGTGCCGCTTTCTTGGTGCTGAAGGTCAGAAGCTGCTCGGCTTTTTCAACCGGCATACCCCGAACCTGGTCAGCTACCAGGCGTACTTTCTGCGCTGAAATGCGCGCATTTCTTAATTTAGCAGTCGCTTGCATAACAACACCTACTTCGTTTTGCGGTCGCCCGAATGACCCCTGAAGGTCCGGGTGGCCGCGAATTCACCCAGCTTGTGGCCAATCATCTGATCACTGATCAGGATCGGAACATGCTGGCGCCCGTTATGGACGGCAATGGTCAAACCCACCATATCCGGCAGGATCATGGAACGGCGTGACCAGGTCTTAATTGGTCGCTTGTTGTTCGTTGCTACAGAATCTGTCACCTTTTTCATCAGGTGGTGATCAACGAACGGTCCTTTTTTAATCGAACGTGGCATAGCTGTACCTATTATCGGCCTGAACGCTTACGAACAATAAACTTGTCCGAAGATCTGTTCTTGCGGGTTTTGTATCCCTTGGTCGGGACACCCCAGGGTGATACCGGGTGACGTCCACCGGACGTGCGCCCTTCACCACCACCGTGCGGATGGTCTACCGGGTTCATCGCGACACCACGTACCGTTGGGCGTATACCCCTCCAGCGACTGGCGCCGGCTTTACCCAGCTTCTTGAGATTGTGTTCCGAATTCGAAACCTCACCGATGGTTGCGCGACAACGCGAAGGCACTTTACGCATTTCACCGGAGCGAAGCCTTAGCGTAGCGTACTGACCTTCACGTGCGATCAACTGGACCGAAGCGCCGGCACTGCGCGCAATCTGTGCGCCCTTGCCAGGCTTCATTTCCACGCAATGAACCACAGAGCCCATCGGGATATTACGCAACGGCATGCTGTTACCCGGCTTGATCGCGGCTTCACGTCCACTCACTACCTGGTCGCCGGACCGTAGTCCCTTCGGCGCGATAATATAACGGCGTTCGCCGTCTGCGTAAAGCACCAGTGCAATATGCGCGGTTCGGTTGGGATCATATTCAATGCGTTCGATACGCCCGATGATTCCATCCTTGTCGCGTTTAAAATCTATGACGCGGTAGTGTTGTTTGTGCCCGCCACCACGATGGCGAGTGGTAATCCTACCGGTGTTGTTACGACCACCAGTCTTGGATTTTTTCTCCAACAGGCCAGAAAACGGCGCACCCTTGTGCAGGTGTGGATGCTTTACCTGAACGACACCTCGGCGTCCTGGCGATGTTGGTTTTGCCTTAACAATTGCCATGACTATTCCTTAAACTGATTCCCCGCCCAGGAAGTCGATGACCTGACCTTCCTGTACGCGAACATATGCCTTTTTCCAATCGCTGCGCTTACCGGGACGCTGGCGAAAAGACTTGGTTTTACCTTTAACGTTGACCACTCGAACTGCTTCAACCTTTACGTCGAACAGCATCTCAACCGCGCCTTTGACTTCAGCTTTGCTGGCGTCTTTGACGACGTGGAAAACGTACTGGTTACTCTTTTCTCCCACGAACGTCGTCTTTTCAGTGACGCGTGGTGAAAGTAATACCTGGTATAAACGATCGCTGCTCATCCCAGCCACTCCTGGATCTTCTCGACTGCATCAACAGTCATGATCACTTTGTCGGCAGCCACAAGGCTTACCGGATCGATGCTGGACGTATCCAGTGTATAGACGCCCGGAACATTGCGGGTTGCCAGGTACACGTTCTCATCCAACTCGTTGGTGACTATCAGGCCGGTTTCGAAACCAAGCTCGGACAGCTTGCCCAACAGGGCGCTGGTCTTCGGCTCGCTGATGTCGAACGATTCGACGACCACCAGGCGATCCTGGCGAACGAGTTCCGAAAGTATCGCCTGCATCGCACCGCGATACATCTTCCTATTAACCTTTTGCGAGTGATCCCGGGGGCTCGCTGCGAAGGTCTGGCCGCCACCGCGCCAAAGCGGGCTACGGATGGTACCGGCACGGGCCCGGCCGGTGCCCTTCTGGCGCCAGGGCTTCTTGCCGCCGCCTCTGGCTGCCGAACGATTTTTCTGAGCCTTGGTTCCGGCACGTCCGCCTGCGAGATAGGCTGTGACGACCTGGTGAACCAACGCCTCGGAAAAGTCCCGATCAAACGTTGCTTCAGACACCTTGATGTCTTTGCCGCCTGCTACTGTGAGTTGCATGGTCATTTCTCCATCAAACCTTACTGAAACGTCTTCACAGAAGGACGAACCATCACGGCACCACCGGCAGCGCCGGGGACCGCACCCTTAATCAAGAGCAGGTTTCTTTCTGCATCAACGCGAACCACTTCGAGGTTTTGCGTCGTGACGCGTGCGTCACCCATGTGACCTGCCATTTTCTTACCTTTGAAAACACGGCCTGGGGTCTGGCACTGTCCGATCGAGCCCGGGGCCCGATGCGCCAGCGAGTTACCGTGCGTGGCGTCCTGCATAGAAAAGTTGTGGCGCTTGATGACACCGGCAAAGCCTTTACCTTTGCTGGTGCCGGTCACATCGACCATTTCACCCGCTTCAAACATTTCCACGTTCAGTACAGAACCAGCTTCCACTTCCTCACCTTCCGGCAATCGCAGCTCCCACAGGCCTTCGCCCGCTTCAACTCCGGCCTTGGCGTAGTGACCGGCAATTGGCTTGTTCACCAGGTTTGCACGGCGCGTGCCAATCGTGACCTGGATTGAACGGTAACCATCGGCTTCCTCGTTCTTTACCTGCGTCACGCGGTTCGGGTCGACCTCGACCACCGTCACGGGAATGCTATTGCCTTCCTCGGTGAAAACACGGGTCATTCCCCGTTTGCGTCCTATTAATCCAATCTTCATTGCTCTGCCTTATGTCCGTTATGGCTGGGTAATCAGTACAGTTTGATCTGTACGTCTACGCCCGCCGCAAGGTCCAGCTTCATCAATGCATCCACTGTCTTGTCGTTGGGATCCACGATATCCATCAAACGCTTGTGAGTACGGGTTTCGTACTGGTCACGTGCGTCCTTGTTCACGTGAGGCGAGGTCAGCACGGTGTGCCGCTCGATTCTCGTGGGCAAGGGAATGGGGCCCAGCACCTGCGCGCCTGTCCGCTTCGCGGTTTCCACAATTTCGGATGCTGAACGATCGATCAAACGATGATCGAATGCTTTCAGCCGTATGCGGATTCTCTGCTCTGCCATTTTGCTACTCGCTTTGCTCGTATTTCTCGTGAATCAATTATGCGTGAATCTTGGCTACAACACCGGCGCCGACGGTACGTCCGCCTTCGCGA